>NZ_FOJQ01000001.1:125735-146123 GCF_900111795.1 Anoxybacillus pushchinoensis
TCGCTGCTGTGAATAAGCGTATCGATCAAATCGAGCAAACGATGGCAACGAAAGATGATGTGGCGCTTGTGCCAGCAATTCGTGAAATGGTTGGGCAGTTGATGGAACGAATGACTGTTGTAGAGTTGCATGTGCAAGAAATTCCAGCCATGAAACAGCAAATCGAACAGTTGTCGCAACAAATGGAAGAAGGGTTCGAGAAAATAGCGCATCAAGAAACGATTCTACAAGCACTATCACTCCGTTCGATTCAACAAGCAAACGATATCCACTACTTAAAAACAAACGCTGTTTCCACTAAATGAACATAAGATAAAAAAGGGTGTCACTCGTTAGACACCCTTTTCTTTATGCTTCTAACTGACTACGCCAACGATGCAACGTTGCTCGCTCCTCCTCGGTAATGATACCGAGTTCTAGCGCTACTTCCATGAGCGCATCGTAGTCAGTAACGGTATAGACGGGAACGCGTTCTTGTTCAAACGCGCGTTTTCCTTTTTCTAATCCGTATGTAAAAATGGCGACGACCCCAAGCACTTCGCATCCTGCTTCACGCAAGGCGCGCACAGCGTTTAATGAACTGCCTCCTGTAGAAATTAAATCTTCCACGACGACGACGTTTTGCCCTTTTTCTACTTTCCCTTCGATTTGTTTTCCTTTTCCATGTCCTTTCGCTTGACTGCGCACATAGCACATCGGCACATCGAGCCGTTCGCTCACCCATGCGGCATGAGGAATGCCTGCGGTCGCTGTTCCGGCAATAACGTGGACATGTGGGAAATGCGTGCGAATGAACGCTGTTAGCTCATCGGCAATCATCCGTCTCGTCGCTGGATAAGCTAGCGTCAGGCGGTTGTCGCAATATATGGGCGCTTGTATGCCTGAAGACCATGTAAACGGTTCGTTCGGGCTTAACGACACCGCACCGATCGAAAGAAGTTGTTTTGCGATTTGTTTTTTCATCATTGTTCACCATCCCATTCCCGTTTTAACCGCTCATACGCTTCGTGTGGATCATGCGCTTTCGTGATGCTTCGTCCGACGACGATATAAGTTGTTCCGAGCTGTTTTGCTTCGTTTGGTGTTACAACGCGCACTTGATCGCCCTTTGCCTCGTTCGCAAAACGAATGCCGGGTGTGACGGTAATGAACGTTGGGCCAAAACGTGCGCGAAGAAGCGGCACTTCTTGGGCGGAACAAACGACCCCGTCTAGCCCGCTATCATGTGCAAGTGAAGCGTAATGGAGCACTGTGTCTTTCATCGTGCGGTCAACTAACAGCTCATGAACAAGCATCTGTTCGCTTGTGCTCGTCAGTTGCGTCACCGCAATACAGCGTGGGCGCTTCATGCCGTTCGGCGTGCCTTCCTCTAATCCTTCTAACGCCGCACGCATCATCGCGCTTCCCCCTGATGCGTGGACGTTTACTAAATCAACTCCTAATTTTGCCAACCCTTTCATCGTTCGCTTAACTGTATTTGGGATATCATGAAGCTTTAAATCTAAAAAAATATAATGGCCACGCTGCTTTAGTTCGTCGATAATCGTCGGACCTTCTTGAAAGTATAGCTCCATGCCGACTTTGACAAATAGCGACGTATCGGAAAATAACTGTAAAAACGACTGCACTTCTTCTTTTGATGAAAAATCAAGCGCCACAATGAACGGTTGATCCATTGTTCCAACTCCTCCCCGTACATTCCGAAATGTGATCGACACCGAGTTCATCTAACAGCGCCGGCAAGTCACGAATAATGTTTGGACAGACGTACGGGTCGATAAAATTGGCCGTTCCGATCGCGACCGCACGCGCACCGGCATAAAAAAATTCAATAACATCTTCCGCCGTTTCAATTCCACCCATCCCGATAATCGGAATGGATACGGCTTGGCTCACTTCGTAAATCATCCGAATAGCAATCGGCTTAATCGCTGGGCCAGATAGACCGCCAGTTCGATTCGCTAAAATCGGCTTCGTAGTTTTGACGTCAATACGCATACCTAACAACGTATTAATCATCGTCAACCCGTCAGCTCCAGCTTGCTCGATTGCTTTTGCCATGTGTACAATGTTTGTCACATTCGGCGATAGCTTCACGTATACAGGGACGTCAGATACTTCTTTTACCGCTCGCGTCAGTTCGGCGGCAACTTCAGGAACGGTACCGAACGCAATGCCGCCCTTTTTCACGTTCGGGCATGAAATGTTTAACTCGAGCGCATGAACGTTTGGCGCTTTTGATATACGCTTCGCCACTTCTACATATTCTTCCATCGTTGAACCGGCAACGTTGGCGATAATGGGCACGTCGTATTGCGCTAACCACGGCAATTCTTCAGCTATTACTCGATCTACACCCGGATTTTGCAACCCGATCGCATTTAACATGCCGCTTGGCGTTTCTGCTACCCGTGGGGTTGGATTACCGAAGCGCGCCTCTAACGTCGTCGCTTTAATCATGATTGCGCCTAGCACGCTTAAATCATAATACGCCGCATACTCCCGTCCAAACCCGAAACATCCAGATGCCGGCATGATCGGATTTTTTAATGATAGTCCTGGAAGCTCTACTGCAAGCCGGTTCATAACAACACCTCCCCCGCTCGAAATACCGGTCCATCGCTGCACACTTTTTTATATGCCGTCTCGCTATGAGGTACGCGGCAAACGCAAGCGAAGCAAGCTCCGATGCCGCACCCCATTCGTTCCTCGAGCGACAAATATACTTGTTGATGCGGAAAGTCATTCGCAAGCGCCCGCAACATCGGCTTCGGTCCACAAGCGTACAACACATCAAACGACAGATCATTTGCCCGAATGACATCGGTGACAAATCCTTTCATGCCATATGAACCGTCGACTGTCGCAACGTACATCTCGCCGAACGATGCAAATTTTTCATCATAAAACGCGACATGTTTCGTTTGAAAACCGAGCACGGTCGTGACGAAAACACCGTTTTGGCTAAGCTGTTTGGCGAGCTCAAACAACGGGGGAACGCCGATGCCTCCTCCGACAAGCAAAGCTCGCTCTCCTCTTTTTGCCGCTGTTACCGAAAAACCGTTCCCGAGCGGACCGAGCACATCGACTGTTTCGCCACGTGCTTTTTGTGAAAGAAGCGTCGTTCCTGCGCCTTCTACACGGTAAATGATCGTGCACTCATTCGCCTTTTGATTGATGTCGCAAAGGCTGAGCGGACGCCGTAATAGCGGCGTCGCTCCCACCTTCACATGCACAAATTGTCCCGGTATATGCATATGTTGAACGAGCGAACCGGAAAGAACAAGCTCATAAATGCGATGGGCGATCGGGCGATTCGACACAACCGTCATCATGTCTTTCATACACCCACCTTCTTTTCTGCCATCGCCGTTGTCGAAAAAGTCATCGCTTCTAAGACGAGAAGCATCGCTTTCGCTGTATCGAGCGATGTCACGCACGGAATGCCGTTTTCTACCGCTTCGCGACGAATGCGGAAACCATCGCTTTCTGTTTCTTTTCCTTTCGTTAACGTATTGATGACAACTTGCGCCTCGCCTTGGCGAATGACGTCAAGAATGTTTGGCGAGCCGGTATGAATTTTATTTACGACTGTGACCGGAATGTTTGCTTGGCGCAACGCGTTTGCCGTACCGTTTGTCGCAAGTAGCTGGTAGCCAATATGGTAAAAACGACGCGCGATATCGATCGCCTCTTCTTTATCTTTATCGGCAATAGTTAACAATACCGCCCCGTACGGACGAATATGAATACCTGAAGCGACGAGCCCTTTATACAACGCTTTTGCAAATGTGTCGTCTTTTCCGATTACTTCGCCGGTCGATTTCATTTCTGGCCCGAGCGAAATATCGACGTTACGCAACTTCGCAAACGAAAAGACGGGTGCTTTTACATATACGCCTTCGCTTTCTTCTTTTAATCCTGTACTGTAACCAAGTTCTTTTAACTTCGCCCCTAAAATGACTTTTGTTGCAATGTTTGCCATTTTCACGTTCGTAATTTTACTTAAAAATGGAACGGTACGGCTCGACCGTGGATTTACTTCTAATACGTATACGTCTCCGTCGTATAAGACGAATTGAATGTTTAATAAACCGACGATGCCTAGCCCCTTCGCAAGCGCAATCGTGTAGTCGACAATTTGCTGTTGTACATCTTTCGTTAACGTTTGCGGTGGATAGACGGCAATCGAATCGCCGGAATGAACACCGGCGCGTTCAATATGTTCCATAATGCCCGGAATAAATACATCGTCACCGTCTGAAATGGCATCGACTTCAATTTCTTTCCCGATTAAATAGCGGTCAATTAATACCGGATGTTGTGGATTGACTTTCACCGCATGTTCCATGTAATGAAGGAGCTCTTCCTCTTTATATACGATTTCCATCGCCCGACCGCCAAGCACGTACGATGGACGCACGAGAACCGGATAACCGATATGTTGGGCAATGTGTACCGCTTCATCAACTGAACACGCCGTTTTTCCTTTCGGTTGCGGAATGCCAAGTTGCGCCAGCGTCCGTTCGAATTTGTCCCGGTTTTCAGCTCGATCTAAATTTTCAAGCGACGTACCGAGAATGCACACGCCGCGCGCGGCTAGCTCCGCCGCTAAGTTGATCGCCGTTTGACCGCCGAATTGGACGATCACGCCAATCGGTTGTTCGAGATCAATGACGTGCATCACATCTTCAATCGTTAACGGTTCAAAATATAACTTATCGGAAATGCTAAAGTCGGTAGATACCGTCTCTGGATTGTTGTTAATAATGATCGCTTCATATCCCGATTCTTTAATCGCCCATACGCAATGAACGGTCGCGTAGTCAAACTCAATTCCTTGCCCGATGCGAATCGGACCTGAGCCGAGCACAACGACGCTTTCGCGCGGGGTAACAACAGATTCGTTTTCTTCTTCGTATGTGCTGTAATAATACGGAGTTTCTGATTCAAATTCTGCCGCGCACGTATCGACCATTTTATAGACAGGAGTGAGTCCTGCTCGTTTGCGCATGTCGTATACGTCGCGCTCCGTCATGTTCCAAAGTTTCGCGATTGCCACATCGGAAAATCCGATATCTTTCGCTTTCGCTAGTACGTCTATATCGCCAACATGTTCACGTACAACTGATTCGTACTCTACAATACTTGCAATTTTCGTTAAAAAGAATACATCGATTTGACTCCATGCATGCACTTGTTCGACCGTTACGCCGCGCCGAAACGCTTCTGCAATGTAAAATAACCGTTCGTCCCCCGCTTTTTGAATGCGTTTTTGCAATAGCGCATCATCGACTTGTTCTTTTAACTCAAGATGGTACACGTTCGTTTCGAGCGAGCGCACCGCTTTTAATAGCGATTGTTCAAACGTGCGCCCGATCGCCATCACTTCGCCTGTCGCTTTCATTTGCGTACCGAGATGACGGTTCGCTGATTCAAATTTATCAAATGGAAAGCGCGGGATTTTCGTGACGACGTAATCAAGCGCCGGCTCAAAGCAAGCGTACGTTTTTCCTGTCACCGGATTCATCATTTCATCAAGCGTTAAACCGACCGCAATTTTTGCAGCTAGCTTGGCAATCGGATATCCGGTCGCTTTCGAAGCGAGTGCCGATGAGCGGCTGACGCGCGGGTTGACTTCAATGACGTAATATTGAAAACTGTGCGGATCAAGCGCAAGTTGCACGTTGCACCCACCTTCGATGCCGAGCGCGCGAATAATGCGAAGCGACGCGTTGCGCAACAGTTGATATTCGCGATCGCTTAACGTTTGGCTCGGAGCGACGACAATTGAATCGCCCGTATGAATGCCGACAGGATCAATATTTTCCATATTGCAAACGACGATGGCGTTATCTTTCGCATCGCGCATCACTTCGTATTCGATTTCTTTATAACCTGCGATACTTTTTTCTAATAAACATTGATGGACAGGGCTCATTTTTAAGCCGCTTGAAACGATGTCAATCAACTCTGTTTCGTTCGTACAAATGCCTCCTCCTGTTCCACCGAGCGTAAACGCCGGTCGGACGATGACAGGATAACCGATTTGTGCGACGAATGCACATGCTTCTTGTAAACTATGAACGATGGCGCTCTCTGGCACAGGTTCGCCAAGTTCGTTCATGAGCGCGCGAAATTGCTCGCGATCTTCCGCTTTTTCAATCGCTTCTAATTTCGTGCCGAGAATTTCAACGCCGCACTCTTCAAGCACGCCTGCTTTCGCTAATTCGACCGCCAAATTTAAGCCCGTTTGTCCGCCAAGCGTCGGCAAAATCGCATCGGGACGCTCTTTGCGAATGACGCGCGCAACAAATTCAAGCGTTAACGGCTCCATGTATACTTTGTCGGCAATTTCTGTATCGGTCATAATTGTCGCTGGGTTCGAGTTGACGAGAATGACTTTATATCCTTCTTCCTTTAAGGCTAAACATGCTTGCGTCCCTGCGTAATCAAATTCCGCTGCTTGCCCGATGACGATCGGCCCTGATCCGATGACGAGAATCGTTTCAATATCTTGACGTTTAGGCATGAACGACACCTCTTTCTTTTTTAAACTGTTCGATCATAGCGATAAAATCATCAAACAAGTCGTTAGCATCTTCTGGCCCTGGCGACGCCTCCGGATGAAATTGCACCGTAAACGCTGGAACGTCGCGATGGCGAATTCCTTCGATCGTTCCGTCGTTTAACGCGATGTGCGTCACCTCTAACCGCGTATGAACGAGCGACTGTTCAGTAACGGTATAACCGTGATTTTGCGACGTCATCGCAACTTTTCCTGTTTCTATATGTTTGACAGGGTGGTTCGAACCGCGATGACCGAACTTCATTTTTTCCGTATTCGCCCCGCAAGCGAGCGCAAACAGTTGATGGCCAAGACAAATGCCAAAAAGCGGAACGTGGCCGAGCACACCTCGAATCATGTTAAGCGCCTCTGGCACATCTTTCGGGTCCCCCGGTCCGTTTGATAACATTACCCCATCTGGATGAAGGCGCAACACGTCTTCTGCTGTTGCGTTATACGGGAGCACGATGACGTCACAATCTCGTTTATTTAACTCGCGCAAAATGCCGTGCTTCATGCCAAAGTCGATTAAAACGATGCGATGGCCGCGCCCTGGACTAGCGTACGGACTTTTTGTCGAGACGCGCTTCACTTGATCGCGCGCAAGCTCCGTTTCTTTTAAATGGGCGACCGCCTCTTCAACAGACACATCCATATCGCAAATCATTCCTTTTAATGTGCCGTGTTGGCGGATGATGCGCGTCAGTTTCCGCGTATCGACACCTGCTAAGCCGGGGATATTTTTCATGCGCAAATAGTCGTCAAGCGTATGTTCGCACCGCCAATTGGACGGCGATGAACACGCTTCTTTGACGATAAAACCGAACACGTATGGTTCAATCGACTCAAAGTCGTCGCGATTTATGCCGTAGTTGCCGATCAACGGATACGTCATCGTCACGATTTGTCCGCAATACGATGGGTCGGTTAAAATTTCTTGATATCCTGTCATTCCTGTGTTAAAAACGACTTCACCGACTGTTTGTCGTTCACTTCCAAACGCTTCGCCAACAAAACGTGTACCGTCTTCTAAAATGAGTTGTCGCTTCATCACTCTCTCCCTTTCTGCCAAACGATTTTTCCGTCGACGACCGTCATCGTCGGCCATCCTTTACATACCCAGCCTGCAAACGGTGTGTTTTTTCCTTTTGAAGCAAACGTATGAGGATCGATAACTTGTTCCGTATGTAAATCGATAACGACAAAATCTGCTTTTGCCCCAACTTTCAGCTCGCCACCGTCGATACGAAACGTTTCCGCTGGTTTTTTCGCAAGCCAATCGACGAGCTGCTTTAACGTACATACTCCTTTTTCAACGAGGTGCGTGTATAAAAGCGGAAAAGCGGTTTCTAACCCAACGATGCCAAACGGCGCAAGCACCATCCCTTCGCTTTTTTCTTCCTTTGTATGTGGCGCATGATCGGTGGCAATAAAATCAATCGTTCCATCAAGCAACCCTTCGATTAACGCTTGTTGGTCTTCTTTCGTGCGCAGCGGTGGATTCATTTTAAAGTTTGCGTCTAACGTTGGAATGTCTTCATCGCAAAGAAGTAAATGGTGCGGCGTCACTTCAGCAGTGACGCGAATTCCTGCTTGTTTCGCCTCGCGCACGATGCGCACCGATTGTTTCGTGCTCATATGACAAACGTGATAATGGCAACCTGTCGCTTCCGCTAACAACACATCGCGCGCAATATGTACCGCTTCACAAACGGAAGGAATACCGGTCAGTCCGTGTCGTTTCGCAAACGCTCCGTCATGCACGCATCCTTTATACGTCAGCGTTTCGTCTTCACAATGTGCGACGATTGGCATATCGAGAGCAGCAGCTTGCTGCATCGCCTCGTACATCATGCGCGCGCTTTGTATCCCAACGCCATCGTCCGTAAACGCAAACGCCCCCGCCTCTTTCAATGCGGCAAAGTCAACGAGCTGTTTACCTGCTTGGCGCACGGTAATGGCGGCATACGGTAACACGCGCACATGCGCTGTTTCGCGAATGCGCTGCATAAGCCATTCCATTTGTTGTTTCGAATCGGGAACAGGTTTTGTGTTCGGCATGGCGGCGATCGTCGTAAATCCGCCTTTCGCTGCCGCTAACGTTCCTGTCGCAATCGTTTCTTTATGCTCGCCACCCGGCTCGCGCAAATGAACGTGCACGTCAATAAACCCCGGCGCGATAAATTGTTCACATACATCGATCACTTCCTCGTGATCGTGTGCCTCGATGCACGGGGCGATCGCAACGATGCGCCCTCCGTCTATTTTTATATCCGTCAACACTAGCTCGCCTCGTTCATTAAGCGAGCGCGCACGTTGGAAAATGATAGCCATTTCGCTCTCCCCCTTTTTGTAGCGCGCGTTTCAATACAGCCATGCGCACGTATACACCGTTTTCCATTTGTTTAAAAATGCGGGAACGCTCACATTCAACGAGTTCGCTTGCAATTTCTACATCGCGATTGACAGGAGCGGGATGTAGAATGATACTCGTTTTCTTCATCTGTTTTTCTCGCTCGATTGTTAACCCGTACTGAGCGTGGTATTGTTCCTTCGTCCATCCCATTTGTCGTTCGTGGCGTTCATGTTGAATGCGAAGGAGCATGACGACATCCGCTTCTTTTACTGCCGTATCGAAATCCACGTACGTGCCGAACGGATTCGTCGCATCTTGCCACTCGAGCGGGCTGCAAAATAAGACGTTAGCGCCGAGCCTCGTTAATATTTCAGCATTGGAGCGGGCAACACGGCTATGACGAATGTCACCAACGATCGCCACTTGAAGCCCGATAAACGTGCCGAACTGCTGATAAATCGTCATTAAATCAAGCAGCGATTGTGTCGGGTGGTGACCGCACCCATCGCCGGCGTTAATGATCGGGATATGGACTACATCGCGCAACGGCTCAAAGTAATCGTCAGACGGATGGCGAATGACGACCGCCTCTACGCCGATCGCTTGCAACGTCCGAATCGTATCGTATAACGTTTCTCCTTTTTGGACGCTCGACATTTGTGCATCAAACGGAATGACTTCTAACCCAAGCTTTCGTTCTGCAATTTCAAAGCTGCATTTTGTACGCGTGCTCGGCTCAAAAAATAAGTTCGCCACAAACGTTTGTTTATTTGTTTTCCATGTTTCCCCGTTCGCAAATCGTTCCGCTTCATGCAAAATGGCAAGCACTTCATCAACAGACAACTCGGTTAACGTAAGTAAATGCATACAAGACTCCTCCTTTTTAGTAAAAAAACACCTTGCCGTGCGAGGCAAGGTGTTGAAAAGCATGAGGAAAACATATGTCCTCCTCCTCGCACCTTTGTAAGCCTCGCTGGACTTCATTTAAAAGATGCATTATGCGACATCATGATGTTGTTCATATGTGCTATCGTTCATGTTCGGACGACCTGGTAAAATGAGATTTAATACGATGCCTGTAATCGCTGCAAGCGCCATGCCGTGCACTTCAAATTGCTCCGATACTTTTACGATCGCATCCCCGATACCGATGACGAGAATGACGGATGAAATGACTAAGTTTCGCTTATCGCCAAAGTCGATTTTACTATCGACAAGCATGCGTAAACCAGAGGAAGCGATAATTCCGAACAACAAGATCGATACGCCGCCCATGACCGGCGTCGGAATCGAACTGATGAGCGCCGTCACTTTACCGAAAAATCCGAAGGTGATCGCGAGGACAGCTGCACCAGCTAACACGTATACGCTATATACGCGCGTAATCGCCAATACGCCGATATTTTCTCCGTACGTCGTCTTCGGTGGACCGCCGATGAGCGCAGAAATCATCGTCGCTAATCCGTCACCGAAAATGGAGCGATGTAAGCCTGGCTCTTTAATGTAGTTGCGACCGACAACTTTGCCTAACACGAGCTGGTGGCCGATATGTTCAGACAGCGTCACGATCGCAACAGGAACCATAAGCAATACGATGTCGAGCGTAATGCGCACGTCGTAATGAACGAACGGCAAGAGGAAGTCTGGCATTTCAAGCCATTTTGCTTTCGCCACTCCTGATAAATCGACGACGCCGATCGCTAGCGCGTACACGTAGCCGACGATAATGCCCATTAATACAGGGACGAGGCTAAACATCCCTCGCGATAAAATCGAGAACATAATGGTTGCTGCAAGCGTCACGATCGCAACAGAAAAGTGCGTTAAACTGTACGTTCCATCCGGGCCGTTCATCGCCATGCTGACGGCGACGTTCGCTAACCCGAGTCCGATAACGATAATGACTGGACCGACAACGATCGGTGGCAACAAATTCATAATCCAGCGATAGCCCGCTTTTTTAATCGCTAAAGCGACGATGCCGTACACAAGCCCCGCTAAAAAGCTGCCAATCATCGCCGCACCGGGTCCGCCCGCTGCTTTCGCTGCAATGATTGGCGTAATGAACGCAAACGACGAACCGAGATAAGCTGGCACTTGCCATTTTGTGACGATTAAAAAGGCGAGCGTGCCGAGTCCACTTGAAATAAGCGCCATAGCTGGACTTAGCCCGACTAAATACGGAACTAAAATCGTTGCGCCAAACATCGCAAATAAATGTTGTAAACTAAGCGAAATGAGTTGCCCGAACGAAGGAACATCTTTCACGTCTAATACCGGTTTCATCATTCTCTCTCCTTATTTCTGTTTATATAAAAAACCCTCTTTGTCCGTACGAAGGCACAAAGAGGGTGTAAAAAACCGTTCCCCTTTGTCAGCCTCGCTGGACTGCCTTTAAAAAGGGTGCTTTATTCATGTATGCTCACTTGATCCGTGTCATCGACCTCTTTTAACTCGACGACAATCATTTCCGAGCTCGATGTCGGAATGTTTTTGCCGACAAAGTCAGCGCGAATCGGTAATTCGCGATGGCCGCGGTCGACGAGAACAGCCAGTTGAATTTGCGCCGGACGGCCGAGATCCATGACGGCATCCATCGCCGCGCGCACCGTTCGACCAGTAAATAACACATCGTCGACTAAAATGACTTTTTGATTCGTCACAGAAAACGGGACGTCTGTTCCTTTGACGAGCGGTTCACGATCAGCTGTTTTTACCGTTAAATCATCGCGGTATAACGTAATATCTAGCTCGCCGACAGGAATGGCTGTTCCTTCAATTTGTTCAATGCGCTCGGCTAACCGCTTCGCTAAGTAAATGCCACGCGTTTTAATGCCGATAAGCACACAGCCGTCAATCCCTTTATTGCGCTCAATAATTTCGTGAGCAATGCGCGTCAATGCGCGTCGAATCGCTTGTTCGTCCAATACAACTGCCTTTTGCATCGTTCCACCTCCATACAAAAAACCCTCTCACCGTTTGGCGAGAGGGTACATGTAGGCATACGTCACCTATATCCGACACCTTCTCAGCCTCACGGGACTGAACTTAAAGGTTCTTGTTCACTTGAATTCATTTTACGTTTCCTGTTTTCATTTGTCAACGATTATTTCGCAACATATCGAGCAATCGTTCAAATTCATGAGGGAGCGGGGCTTTAAACTGCATATATTCGCCCGTGCGTGGATGATAGAAACCTAATACCCCGGCATGAAGCGCTTGTCCATCAAGCGGCAACGTTTTGCGCGGACCGTATTTCGGATCGCCTGCGAGCGGGTAGCCAATATATTTCATATGGACGCGAATTTGATGCGTTCGCCCTGTTTCGAGCTGACATTCGACGAACGTATAATGGTCAAATCGTTCAAGCACGCGGAAATGCGTCACCGCCTCCTTCCCGTTCTCAACAACCGCCATGCTTTGCCGATCGCGCGGATCGCGTCCGATCGGGGCATCAATTGTCCCATAATCGTGCGGAATAACACCGTGAACGATCGCTTCGTATTTGCGCGTAACCGTTTTGTTTACAAGCTGATTGACGAGCGATTCGTGGGCGAGATCGTTTTTAGCCACCATTAACAAGCCTGACGTATCTTTATCGATGCGGTGCACAATGCCTGGACGCAACACGCCGTTAATGCCTGAAAGGTCTTTACAATGGGCGAGCAACGCATTCACAAGCGTTCCGCGCATATGCCCTGGCGCAGGATGGACGACCATGCCGCGCGGCTTATTGACAACTAATACGTCCGCATCTTCGTAATATATGTCAAGCGGAATATGTTCTGGTTCGACATGAAGCGGTTCGGGATCCGGAATAGAGATCGTCACTTCATCATCGACGTGACACTTATAGTTCGGCTTCACCGCCTTTCCGTTGACGAGGACGTGCCCTTCTTTTAGCCATTGTTGCACTTGAGAGCGAGACCATTGCTCGTTTAATTCGGCAATCACTTTATCGATTCGTTCTCCGTCATGTTGATCTTCAATTGTGAGTTGAATTTGCTCCATCGCTCATTCCCTTTCGTTGTTTTTCTTCGATCCATGTGTAAATAAACATGAGCGCGACACCAATCGTTAACGCGGCATCAGCAACGTTGAAAATCGGAAAGCTGTAACTAAATATGTACACATGAATGAAATCGACGACTTCTTTCCGAAAGACGCGGTCAATAAAGTTGCCAAGCGCTCCGCCAAGCATGAGCCCGAGCGCAACGCCAAACAACCGCTGCGTAGGCTGCAAGCGTTGAATGTATATGACGATGCCGACGACAACGACAACCGTAACGATATAAAACAACCAAAATTGTCCTTGCAACATGCCCCATGCTGCGCCGCGATTACGATGTGACGTCATATATAACACGTTTTCAATGATCGGAATGCTTTCCCCTAATTCCATATAGCGAACGACAAGCCACTTCGTCCATTGATCAAGCAAAATGACGACAAAAGCAAGCAAATAATATACCATCATACCCCTCCAAGACGAAATTCTTTTTCATTGTATCATAAACAATCCCCCCTTGAAAGAGAGGGGGGATTAGTGTTATTGCTTGACAATTGTCGCACAACGTGGACATAGCTCTGGGTAATCAGCATGTTCGCCGACTGTCGGTGTAACGACCCAGCAACGTGCGCACGTTTTTCCTTCCGCTTGTTTGACGACAATCGCTGTTTTCGTAAATGTTTGCGCCTCGCTCGGTGCTTCTGTAAATGAGCCACCAATCGAAAACGCGGAAACGATTAACAATTGTTTCATATCTTCTTTAATGGAGTCGATGAGCGCTTTCGCCTCTTCTGTCGGATATAAAACGACGTGCGCAGTGAGCGATTTTCCGATTAATTTTTCGCTACGCGCCACTTCTAGCGCCTTTAATACTTCGTCGCGCAGTTCCATAAACGCATCCCATTTTGCGACGATGCGATCGGCATCATCGATATGCACCGCCTCTGGCATATCAACAAGCTGTACGCTTTCTTCTTTCACGTGCGGGATGTACGACCATACTTCATCTGCCGTATGCGGTAAAATTGGCGCAACAAGTTTCGTTAACGCCACAAGCGTTTCATACAACACCGTCTGAATCGAACGGCGTTCATGACTATTTGCCGCCTCGATGTACAACACATCTTTCGAAAAGTCAAAGTAAAACGCGCTTAAATCGACGGTACAGAAGTTGTTCACTTCATGATAAATCGTCGCAAATTCATACGCTTCGTATGCTTGTTTTACTTTTTCGATGAGACGATTTAATTTAATGAGCATGTAACGATCCACTTCGCGCAACTGCTCGATCGCTACCGTATGTTCTGCAGGATTGAAATCGAATAAGTTCCCGAGCATAAAACGGAACGTGTTGCGAATTTTACGATACACTTCTGCCACTTGTTTTAAAATGTTGTCAGAAATGCGCACGTCCGCTTGATAGTCGACAGAAGCAACCCAAAGACGCAAAATGTCGGCACCAAGCTGCTCCATCACTTTTGCTGGCACGACGACGTTGCCGAGCGATTTGCTCATTTTTCGTCCTTCGCCATCTAATACGAATCCGTGGCTTAGCACACCTTTATACGGCGCTTTTCCGGTAACTGCAACCGCGGTGGAGAGCGATGAGTTAAACCAGCCGCGATATTGGTCGGACCCTTCTAAATAAAGATCTGCTGGACGCTGTAAATCATCGCGTTCTTCTAATACCGCTTGATGAGAAGAACCAGAGTCGAACCAAACGTCCATAATATCTGTTTCTTTCGTAAAGCGTCCGTTCGGGCTACCTGGGTGCGTAAAACCTTCTGGAAGTAAATCTTTCGCTTCTCGTTCAAACCAGACGTTTGATCCGTACTGACGGAACAAGTTCGATACGTGCTCAATCGTTTCGTCTGTAATAATTGGCTCTCCATTTTCTGCATAAAAGACTGGAATCGGTACACCCCATGCGCGTTGTCGCGAAATGCACCAGTCGCCGCGATCGCGAATCATGTTATGAATGCGAATTTCACCCCATGCTGGCACCCATTTCGTTTCTTCGACAGCTTTCAACAATTGCTCGCGAATTTTGTCGATGGACGCAAACCATTGAGCTGTCGCACGGAAAATTGTCGGTTGTTTCGTCCGCCAGTCGTGCGGATACGAGTGCGTAATAAACGATAATTTTAACAGAGCTCCAACTTCTTGCAGTTTTTCAGTAATCGCTTTGTTTGCATCGTCGTAAAACATGCCGGAAAACCCTGGCGCTTCTTCTGTCATATAGCCGCGCTCATCGACAGGGCAAAGAACGCCTAAGCCGTATTTTTGTCCGACGACAAAGTCATCTTCCCCGTGGCCTGGAGCGGTATGGACACAACCTGTTCCTGCATCCGTTGTGACGTGTTCGCCACAAATGACGAGCGAGTCACGATCGTAAAACGGATGTTTCGCCACGACGCATTCAAGTTCGCTTCCTTTTACTGTTTTTAATACAGTGACATGCTCCCAACCAATTTCTTTTTGCACCGATTGTAATAGCTCTGAGGCAACGACATATTTACCTCCGTCTGCTTCGACGACGCTATATTGTAATTGTGGATGAACAGCGATACCTAAGTTCGCTGGAATCGTCCATGGTGTCGTCGTCCAAATGACGATTTTTTCATCGCCATCAAGCACACCTTTTCCGTCTTTCACAGGAAAGGCGACGTAAATCGACGGTGAACGTTTATCTTTATATTCAATTTCCGCTTCGGCAAGCGCGGATTCGCTTGATGGCGACCAATATACTGGCTTTAGCCCTTTATAAATTAGTCCTTTTTTCGCCATTTCACCGAACACTTTAATTTGTTGTGCTTCGTATGCTGGCGTTAACGTAATGTAAGGGTTATCCCAATCACCGCGCACACCAAGCCGTTTAAATTGTTCGCGCTGGCGGTCGATTTGCTCGTACGCATATTGTTCGCACAGCTTGCGAAACTCGACGACACTCATTTCTTTTCGATTGACGCCTTTCGTTTTCGTCAATGCTGTTTCAATCGGCAAGCCGTGCGTATCCCATCCCGGCACGTACGGTGCACAGTAGCCGCTCATCGATTTATAGCGCACGATAAAATCTTTTAAAATTTTATTGAGCGCATGCCCCATATGAATATCGCCGTTCGCATACGGCGGCCCGTCGTGCAACACGAAAAGCGGCCGATCTTTCGTGCGCTCTTGCACTTTACGGTAAATGTCCATTTCTTCCCACTTCGCTTGTATTTGCGGTTCACGTTGCGGCAAATTGCCTCGCATCGGAAAATCGGTTTTTGGCATGAGTAACGTATCTTTGTAGTCCATGACTATACCTCCTTTTATGTCAATAAAAAAAGCCTTCTCATGCCCAAAAGGGACGAGAAGGTCTCGCGGTACCACCCTTATTGACTATGTACAATAGTCCACTCGACATTCGTAACGGGAATGACGCGCCGTGGCCTACTTATGTTCGGCACGGAACTCCGGGGTGATCTTCATTCTTTCGCTTATGCCGAGCTTCCACCGCCCTCGGCTCGCTGAAATAAGCTGATGAAAGAACTACTGTCCCCTTCATCGTTTTTCCATGTATAACTGTATTCGATATTATAGGTAATAACGATGCCGCTCGTCAAGACTCCGTTATTTCTTGTATCGCTTCATCGTCAAGCTTGTAGTCTAATAAATGATCCCAGTCACCGCTGTTTAACATATCGAGCTGCGCTTCAATTAACATTTTGAAGCGGTTGCGAAACACTTTCGCTTGTCGCTTTAATTCTTCGACTTCCATTGAAATTTTCCGCGTTTTCGCGAGCGCTTCGCTAATGATGCGATCGGCGTTTTTCTCCGCTTCTTTAATGATGAGCTTCGCCTCTTTTTGTGCGTTTCGCTTCACTTCTTCGGCGGTTTCTTGCGCGATTAAAATTGATTTATTTAACGTCTCTTCTATGTTCGTGAAGTAATTCAGCTTTTCTGTTAGCTCCTTTACTTTTTCCTCGAGCTGCTTTTTTTCACGCAACACCATTTCATAGTCTTTAATGACTTGGTCTAAAAATTCGTTTACCTCATCTTCATCATATCCACGAAAGCCTCGGCTAAATTCCTTATTATGAATATCTAACGGCGTCAACGGCATGTGGTCCACCTCCATCTTATGTACGTACCATGGCTATTCGACATGTTTTGCGAAAATCCTGCTTTTATTTCGTTTTCTCGACAACGATGCGCCACTTTTCTTTTTTCGTTTGCCCTGCAATCGTCTTCAAACGGCAGCGCCCATGTTGCCGAAGCGATAATAAGTCGCCTTCTCGACATTCAGCGGACGGCTCATCGACAACTTTCCAGTTCAATTTTGCCCATCCTTGTTCAATAAGCGTCTGCACTTTTTGACGTGACAGACGAAACGTTTGCGCGAGCACAGCGTCGAGACGAAGGGAAGATACAGTAATCGTCTCTTCTTCCCATGTTTCAGCGACGACGCGCATCTCCGACAACGGTCGTTGTTGCAATGAGACAGAAGCGTTGCGAATCGACGTCATATTCATCTTCACAAACGGAGCGATATCGGAGGCGACAACAAACTGAACGACGTCATCGGCAATGACAATATCGCCGAACTTCTCGCGCTTCACACCGAGCGATAAAAGCGCGCCAAGTACGTCGCGATGTTCAATCGTTACAAATTTTTTCGGATAGCGGACAGAAAATAACGTCAGTTCAAAATCATCTTCTGTCGGTTCGATGTACGGCGGATATAGAAGTGCTCGCTTCCTTTCAGCAAGAGAACACCCGCCAAAAAACGATACGTTCACGTCATCGTGATGTCCGACGACGGTGCGAACGATTTGTTGCTCGCGCGGATCTAAAAACGGGGTAAGTTTTAGACGATATTGCATAGTCACGAGCCGCTTCCATTCGCACACAAGGTCAATGAAATGATGCTCTTCTTTACGGAAATGTTGATAAATGTTCATTATAACCCTCTGCTGATCATATCTAATAACCCATAAACGCCTGCTGTTGCAAAACGCAAAACAAGCAAGGCGACAATTGGAGAAATGTCGATCATGCCGATAGGTGGAATAAAGCGGCGAAACGGCTCTAAATATGGTTCACAAATGGTAGCGAAAAACTGCCCGACTTTTGTGTCGCGCGCATTTGGAAACCAAGACATTAAAATGTAAACAATAAGCGCATACGAATATACTTGAATAATTGTCACAACAACATTTGCAATTTGATACATTTTACCACCTCTTTATCGTTGAGTCATCGTCCGATACGACCGAAATTGAACCGCTCACATCGACGTTATCTGGCGTGCATAAAAAAATTGTCGAGCCGACTTGTTGAATGTCTCCACCAATCGCATATACCGTTCCGCTCAAAAAGTCGACGATGCGGCGCGCTTGATCGCGATCGACGCGATGAACGTTGACGACGACGGCGCGCCGATTTTTTAAATGATCGGCAATTTCTTGCACTTCTGCATATGCGCGCGGCTCAAATAAAACGACTTTCGAAGATTTTTGCACGCTTTGTAAACTGACGACATTTTGCTTTTGTTCAGCTTTCGGTTGTTGCACGACTTCCTCTTGCTCGTATTCATCCTCTTCCCATTTTTCCTCATCTAAGTCGAAAAAATCGCGAATTTTTTTTACAAATCCCATTTATTCCACCTCCTCTTCGCCTACAAGACTTGTACCAAGTCGGATGAACGTCGCTCCTTCTTCCACCGCGATGACGTAATCGTTTGACATGCCCATCGACAACTCTGTACAAGGGGCGTGCGACCATTGTTTTTCTTGCACGCGTTCCTTTAGTTCACGCAACGTCCGAAAACAGTAGCGAATCGTCGCTTCATCATCCGTATATGGCGCCATCGTCATTAATCCGACAACTTGAATGCGTGGAAAAGCAGATAACGTTTCAATAAACGGCAATACGTCTTCCGGCGCTAATCCATGTTTCGACTGCTCGCCTGAAACATTCACTTGCACAAAACATTTGATCGTCCGATTGGCTCGCTTATCGATTTCTTCCGCTAGCGAAAGGCGGTCAAGCGAATGAATGTAATCGACGTAATCAATGACTTGTTTCACTTTTCTTGATTGCAGCGTGCCGATGAAGTGCCACGTTGCTTGTTTTCCGATCGCCTCATATTTGTGCAAAAAGCCGTCTGCACGACTTTCGCCTAAGTGAACGATCCCAGCTTCCACCGCCTCTTTTGCGCGTGCGACGCTTACGTATTTCGTCACCGCCACAATTTGCACATCGGATACGCTTCGTCCTGTTTTTTCACACGCTTCGGCAATTTCATATTGAATCGTTTGTAAACGTTGTTTCACAGACATATGATCACCTCCAGCCAATAAGCGCCATCATTCTCCCTGTCTTTCCACCATCGCGACGGTGGGAGAAAAATAATGATCGCTCACAGCTTGTGCAATACGATGAAACAGCTATTTGTTGAATCGGCACCCCAGCTTGTTGCAACAGCTGTTTATTCATTTCTTTTAAATCAAGCGCATACTGCCCCCTACTTGTTTCATTATAAAGAGATGGAGAGCAATTGGCTAGCGCCTTTTGAACGAATTCAATGACGCGATCATCGACGACGTAACAGCATCGGCCGATCGATGGACCGATCACAACATGAATATGTTGGGGAGCGACGCCTTCTTCTTCCCACCGTTTCACCATTTGTCCAGCGATGTTATGGACTGTCCCTTTCCAGCCAGCGTGGGCTACTCCAATGAGCTGCTTGTTTGGCGCAAAAAAGTAAAGCGGAACACAATCCGCAAAACAAAGCGCTAAAGTTAATTGTCGCTCGTTCGTATAAAGCCCGTCTGTATGCGGCAACGCGGTGTCGTACGTGCGCACTCCTTTGCCAGCATGCGCTTTCGTCACTTTCTCTATATGCACGCCATGCACTTGATGTGCGCACACCCATCGCTCAATCGGAAGACCGAGCGTTTCGGCAACAATTGTTCGATTTTTATACACCGCATCTTCATCATCTTCCACATGCATGCCAACATTTAACGTAGCGAACGGTTCATCGCTTACCCCGCCTTGCCTCGTTGTAAACGCAACGGTAACATGTTCCCAGCCTTCAAACAAAAGCAATTGTTCGCCCACTTGGCGAAATATTTCATTCATCAGTTTTAGGCGAGGAGACCCCGACTTCTAAGCGAGAGCGAAAGTCGGGGAGGAATCGCCCTTCCTCCTTTCAATTAGTAATGTACTAGCATACTCAACTCTTTTTAGCTTTTTCCAGCTTGCTGAAGCATGCACTTTTGTGCCATCTAACAGCCGAAGGTCAAAATAACCGCTGCTTCTTCTGCCAAATATAAAACATTCTTTCCCTTCGTACACCACCTTGTCAAACAGTTGAAACCCTTTGACAAATCGTGGAGCTTTGTTTGATTTTCGTTTTCCACCTTTCAAGATGGTTGCCTTATGCAATTGACGGTTGTTTTTGCG
>NZ_FOJQ01000087.1 GCF_900111795.1 Anoxybacillus pushchinoensis
TTCGCGTCCTCGTTTCACCATATTGGCAAGGGTTCCTGTACTAACCGAGTGTTGATATAACGCTTCGATTGTATCACTTAAACGCTTGTAAGGGATCAATTGGATATGATGCAAATAAACAACGAGCGCAGTAAGACGTGGACCGTATTGCACATGATTCGTGACATGTGGTGGAAACTCCGCTTGTTGCACGCATTGACAATGCGGACATGATTTCACTTCACGCTCATGTTGTGTCACTTCAATCGACACGGGAGGCAGATCAAACACTTGACGGACATCGACTTTGAACGGTTTGACGTCACGCAAAGAAGCCCCACATCCTTGACATTTATGTACGCGATGGACGACACGATGATGTGGATGTTCCACTTGACGGAGCGTCGTCCCCTCATGTCCCTCTTGTCCACCAGGCTTTTTGCCAGACGGCTCGCGGGAGGAACGCTTTTTCTCAAAACGGTCAGAAGATGGGGGCAAATGGCTATTGGAGCTGTTTTTTTTTCGTGCGTGCTTCCAGCTCTTGAACGCGATACTTGAGTTGTTCATTTTCTTTGCGTAGCTGTTTGTTTTCTTGACGCAAATGTTCATTTTCTTGAACGAGTTGATGAATGAGCTGTTTTTGTTGTTGGACTTTGCCGATTAAGCCCTCAACTGTAAATACAGCTTGTTGTACCGTCAACATGTGATTCACCTCCTTGTCTATCAATATTCACATCATAGACAGGAAAAGCAAAAAATATTCAGCTCACTTTATGATGTGGCTGAATAGTTACACGAATTAATTCGTAAAGGTTTAGAAATCTCTGAAAATCATAGCAAGCATTTGCTTATGTGCCATTTGATATTTGTTTGTAAGTATCGAAAAAAGTTATTAATAAAAAAGAGGAGAAGTTTTCTCCTCTCAACCGCTAATAAAACATAACGATGACAAGCGCAAAATAAACAGCGTTGACGATTTCATAAATCCCTACTTTTTTAATCGACATCGCTTTCCCATAAAAGTATATCGCACGCAAGCCGCTCGGCACGTAAGCAAGCGCCAACCAGCCATGTCCCGCAGCGATGCATGCGACAATAAGCCCGATATGAAATACCCAAGATGCCCACTTATACCGCGGGTTGTTTTTTTCACGAATCATCGTTTTTACGTAAAATGTGCTTCCGACGAAAAATAAAACGGAGGCAACAAATAAAAACAACGCTTTTTCATCGATTGCTCCCGTTCCGACATAGTAGCTTCCTACACCACCGAGCGAAAAGTTCATAATCGCCGCCACATCGTTCGTAAACGACCGCTCTTTTTTCTTTTTCGCAAAATATATATTCACAACAAAAAACGGAACCATAGCTAATCCAAAATAAACGAGCGTCGGCTTGTAAGCAAGCGGGATAGCGACGAAAATGAGGGCAACAAACGTATAGATGGCAAGCCATTTTTTATGATGAGCGGTCGCTTGCTTTTTTACAACGAGCATCCATATATATGTGGCTAAATAAAGAAAAAACCATGCGACAAATAACGGAAAATGAAGCCACGTCGCTTGACCGATGTCGATGCCGAATAAAAATGGAATGATTAACATCGCCCATGCGCCATGTTGTTTCGGAATAACCATACTATCCCTCCTCACGTCTCATTGTACCATCCTCCCTTTCTCTTTTTTGTGATCAATGTCACATGTTTTTATAAATGTGTGACAAACCATTGAACCGTTTGTAACCATGCTTCGCGCGTCACTTTATGACCTGCTCGTTCATCGACTAACATACGGAGCGGCTCATGAAACGGCTCGATTTGTTTATAAAAGGCGTATGTATAATCAAACGGAACGACGTCATCTTGTTTTCCGTGCCAAATGAATAGCGGACGGCCATTTAATTTTTCCGGCTGCAGCGATAAATCATATGTTGTTAATGTGTTGCGCAACGCAGCGAGCTGCTCGTTTGACAGCGGCAAAGACATACCTTTTCGCTCAGCAAATTGCAGCTGCAAGTCGAAAAACGTTTGATAGCATGGACTGCCCATGAGCGAGCCAGCGACACGAATCCATTCATATTGCGTTAACGCACCGAACGTCACAATGCCTCCCATCGATGTCCCAACGACGCCGATGCGATTCGGATCAACAATGTTTCGTTCGACGAGCTCATTTTTTATATCATCTAGCTCGCGAATGGTCGTTAATACAATATCCCAAAATGATAAATAAAGTTCATCGTCAGAGAGCGAATTTGGGCGTTCCCCATGATACAACGCATCCGGCAAAATGACGCGATATCCTGCTTCTGCAAGCCAATAGCCAAAATGAAGATTATGTTCCTTCGCGCTCGTAAATCCATGAATAAATATGACGAGCGGCCGCATATGATGAATATCATCATCTTTTACAACGTGCAAACAAGGAACGTTTGCGATTGTCTCGCGAATAATCGTCACCATCTTCTCATCTCCCTTGTTATCTTTTAACATTATATTACCATATAGACAAGTTTTTTGGAAAAACGATACACTACAAGAGTAGAACATTTTAACGAAAAGGGGAACAATTATGGATAAACATTTAATTGCACTTGATTTAGACGGCACGTTATTAAAAGACAATAAAACCATTTCCGAACGTACATACAATGTAATTCAAAAAGCAAAACAAGCCGGACATATCGTCGCCATCGCGACAGGACGTCCGTACCGCGCGAGCAAAATGTATTACGAACAATTGGAACTAACAACGCCGATCGTCAATTTTAACGGTGCGTTCGTCCATCATCCAAGAGATGATAGCTGGGGGATGTATCATACTCCGCTTCAGCTTGAAACGGTGAAAGAAATTATTGACGTCAGCAGAAAATATAACGTGCGCAACATTTTAGCGGAAGTGATGGACGATGTATATTTTCACGAACATGACGAACAGCTACTTGACTTATTTAATTTAGGAGATCCAAACGTATATGTCGGAAATTTGCATAATATTTTACAGAAAAACCCAACGAGCATTTTAATTTTATCGGATGAACAAAACGTTTCACGCATTCGCACGTATTTATCAGAAGTGCATGCCAACGTCATCGACCATCGCAGTTGGACAGCCCCATGGCACGTCATTGAAATCGTCCGTACTGGCGTCCATAAAGCGTTTGGTCTTGAAAAACTCGCTTCTTTCTATGGCATCCCGCGCGAGCGTGTGATTGCTTTTGGCGATGAAGATAACGATATCGAGATGTTAAAATGGGCAGGAATCGGCGTCGCGATGGGCAATGCGATCGAGCCGCTTAAAGCAGTCGCAGATGATGTCACAAAAACGAATGAAGAAGACGGCATCGCGATGTATTTGCAATCGTTATTAAAGTTATAAAAAATTCCCTCACGTATTGTAGCCCAAACATGAACAAACTATCATCGACGCGATATGCGTCACAAGCGGCGAACAAGGGGGAATGTCGTGTGGGCAAACGAAACAAATCGAAGCGATTTATTCAACAAAGTGCCGATGCAGTATATAAGCATGATGAAAAAATTCCGTATCATATGACGTATGAGGAAGCGGAACAACGCAAAGCAGAAAAAGCGGATCATGCAAATCTTGGAGGATTTTAATATGGGCAATCCATTGTTTCAACAAGCAAGAAAGGCGGTCGCTAAAGCAAAAGAAGAACGCACAGAACGCGCCATCGCTGTCGCCAAAAATGCGCTCTCATCCGCTTTCGCTAACGCCAACGACGCCGAACGAAAACAGTTGCACGCTTTGCAAGACGAACTTCATGCATTGTAAAAAGCTGCGCCGTGTGCGCAGCTTTACTCTTTTCGGAAAAACCCGACGACTTCTGTCGTTTGCATAATGTTCGTGAACGCTTTCGGATCGACTTCTTTAATGATTCGCTTTAAATCGAATAGCTCATAGCGCGTAATAACGATCATAAGCATATCTTTATCTTCGTTTAAAAATGCTCCTTTCGCCGGGATGACTGTAATGCCACGAATCATTCGCGACTTGATCGCTTGCTTCATCTCTTCCCCTTTTGTCGTAATAATGAGCGCAGTTAATTTTTGATGGCGCGTATGAATCGCATCAATGACGCGCGTCGTCACATATAACGTCACGAGCGTATATAACGCTTTTTCCCATCCGTACACATATCCAGCTGTTAAAATAATAATGGAGTTTAACGCAAAAATGTACGTCCCGACCGAACGATCATTGACGCGAGACAATACGAGCGCAATAATATCTAATCCGCCTGTTGACGCCCCCCATTTTAACGTCCAGCCCGTTCCGACTGCTGCAATCACTCCGCCGAAAACGGCGTTCAATAAAATGTCTTCAGAAAGCGGACGAACAGGAATGATTTCAAGAAATAGCGACATAAACACAACGCTTAAAAAGCTATAAAACGTAAACGATTTTCCTACCTTTTTCCATCCTAAAATGGCGACAGGAATGTTAAACAAAAAGAGCAATAAACCTGTCGAAATAACATACGGTGTATAATCGCCAACGACTTTAGAAATGAGCTGTGCAGCTCCAGCGAATCCGCTCGTATATACGTTCGCCGGAATTAAAAATAAATTTATGCCGATCGCGTTTAATAAGCCACCGATAATGACGACAAACAATTTTTTTACGTCCACAACACATCCTCCTACAAAGCGATAAGATTGTTTTTTTTCATAATAATCGCTACACTTAAAATAAGTACATACATAGGGGTGATTGAAATGAATATTAAAATTATAGCGGATAGCGGGTGCGATTTGCCACTTTCTTTTATACAAGAAAAACAAATTGCTTTTTTACCGTTAGCTGTTCATATAAACGACAAAGACTACGATGATCAACTGACGATCCAGCCAAAACAAGTATACGATGCCATGCGCGCAGGCGACGTACCGAAAACATCGCAAGCAAAACCTTCGCAAATGGAAGAGCTATTTATGACGTTAGCGAAAGAGCGCGTACCTGCCATTTATATCGCCTTCTCTTCCGCCTTGTCAGGCACATATCAAACGGCGGTCATGATTCGAAACGAAGTGCTTGAACAATATCCGGACGCGAAACTAACCGTCATCGACTCGAAATGCGCATCGCTCGGGCTAGGGCTTGTCGTAAAAAAAGCAGTTGAGCTCGCTGAAAGCAGCACGGCTTACGAAGACGTCGTGGCGACGATTGAGACGTATTGTCGTCATATGGAACATATTTTTACTGTCGATGACTTGCAATATTTAGCGCGCGGCGGGCGCGTCAGCAAAACGGCAGCGTTTGTCGGCGGGGTATTAAACATTAAGCCACTTCTTCACGTCGAGGATGGGAAGTTGATTCCGATTGAAAAAGTGCGTGGACGGAAAAAAGTGTTGAAACGAATGGTCGAGTTAATGCAAGAGCGCGGAGCGGACGTTCAAAACCAACTGATCGGCATTAGCCACGGCGACGATGAACAAACGGCGCTCGAACTGAAAGCAATGATTGAAGAAACGTTCGGCTGCAAGCAGTTTTTCATTTCTGACATCGGCGGCGCGATCGGAGCGCATGCCGGACCGGGAACGATCGCCCTCTTTTTCTTGAATAAACAGCTTGGGCATTGATTACACTACCCGATAAAGGGGTGACGAAGCGATGACAAGCGACAACGATAAAAAAGCAAAAGACAATAACGCGAAACGACACGAAAAAAATATGGAGCGCGAGAAAAATCGCCAAGCTGGCAAGCGCGCCTACTCAAAAGAAACGAATCATTTGTAAACAAAAAAGATGCTCGCGCGGAGCATCTTTTTTACTTCATTTGAAACTTCGCCATCATTTGTTGTAAGTCGTCTGTCAGTTGGCGCAATGTCGTCACTTTTTCACCCATTTTTTTGAACGCCTCTAACTGCTCGACCATTGACGCAGCAATTTGTTCGCTACCTGCCGCGGATTGCTCAACGACCGCGCTAATGCTTTCAACGTTTTGTAAAACATTTTTGCCAAGCTCTTTCGACTCGTTCATGCCGATAACAAGCGCTTGAATATCTGTTGTAATATGATGCACCTTGTTGTGAACCTCCCACGGCTAAAGTCGCGGGCTTCTCACTTCGCAGTGGGAATTTCCTGCTTCATCGTCCTCGCAACCTACTAACTCCACAGGCGTATGATTCCGACAGTTCCTGCCGTACGATATTTATGCAAATAAACCTAATTCTTTTAAGCCTTGTTGTAGTATATTTTTTGCAGCGTTCTCGTCTCTTTGATGAATCGTACCACAATGATCGCAAACCCATTCTCTTATGGATAATAACTTTACTTTTTTGTTTACACACCCACACGCTGAACAAGTTTGCGATGATGCAAACCATCTGCTTATTTTATGATACGTTCTGCCATACCACATC
>NZ_FOJQ01000107.1 GCF_900111795.1 Anoxybacillus pushchinoensis
TTTTCTCTCCGTTCCCCTATTTTCTCTTTGTATTTATTCGCCGTGGAACGGGAGAAAACCTTTATTTCAATTTATATATATATGCTAATCTAAATGATAATCATTTTCAAGTTAAATATTTTCAATATCGACACCGCGAATTGAAGGGATTTGATGAATAAACTCGTATACGTCTGTTGTTGCCCGTTTTTGATCGACAGATACTTTTAATTCAACAAAGTGGTTCCCGTTATCCAAATCTTTAATGCGCACGGTTTTAATGCGAATGTTTTTTTGTCTGATGCTTTCGATTACTTCTGAAATTTTTGTTGCATCTAATACAATCAGTTTGACAGAAAGTTCTTTTTCTCTCAGTTGTTTTGGTCCGAAGACGGTTGTTACAAGCGGGATGAGCTCAACGCTAGCGATAAGAAAGATAACACCGAGAATAGCTTCAATATAAAAGTTTGCTCCAACAGCAACACCGACACCAGCTGCTCCCCAAATAAGCGCAGCGGTTGTCAAACCGGAAATGCTGTCGTTTCCGCGTCGGAGGATAACACCTGCACCAAGAAAACCGATGCCAGATACAATTTGGGCAGCGAGGCGAAGCGGATCCATATTTATATGATCGCTTTTTTGGAAACGTGTATGCCGATTCAATCGAAACGATCGTTAACAAACAACTTACAATCGAAATGACAAGACATGTTTTAAGGCCGACCGGCTTTCGTTTTAATTCTCGTTCTAGGCCAATGATGAGCCCTAGAACAGCAGAGATTCCGAGTTTCATGAGCACATGAGCGTCCATAAGACATTCCCCCTTTTCTTCATAAGTATATTCGAAAGGATGATGAACATGAAGGCGTATATCGCACTAATTATTGGGGCGCTTTCTATTTCTACATCAGCTATTTTTGTTAAATTTACAGATGCCCCGTCGTCTGTCATTGCATTTTATCGTCTCTTTTTTGCAGTTGTTTTCATGACCCCGTTGTTTGCTGTAAGACATGTAAAGGAAACGAAGTTAATGAATAAAAAGGACTGGGCTTTCGCGGTGTTGTCTGGTGCGTTACTTGCCTTCCATTTTATTCTTTGGTTTGAATCGCTTCGTTACACATCTGTTGCAAGCTCTGTTGTTTTAGTTACGCTACAACCGATATTTGCTTTTGTGGGTGGTTTTTTCTTTTTTAAAGAAAAGATTACAATGAGTGAATGGGTTAGTGCGCTACTTGCGATTTTAGGTAGTGTCGTTATTAGTTGGGGTGATTTTCGGGTAAGTGGCGAAGCGCTTTATGGTGATATGCTTGCATTAATTGCATGTGCTATGGTAACAGGTTATTGGCTAGTTGGTCAACATTTACGAAAGCAATTTTCTCTAATTGCGTATACGTACATTGTCTACGGAATTGCTTCGATCGTGTTAGGTGGATATGTGGCGTTATTTCGTTATTCATTTTTTTCGTATGATAGAGACGATTGGTTGTATTTTATTTTGTTAGCTGTCATTCCAACGTTGTTTGGTCATTCTCTTTTTAATTGGGCGATGAAATGGGTAAATGCAGCAATGGTGTCGATGGCTATTTTACTTGAGCCAATTGGAGCGATCATATTGGCTTATATATGGTTAGATGAGAAAGTTTATTTGTCACAAGCAATCGGCTCTTTTTTTATTATTGTCGGAATAGGAGCGTATATGTTCGGGAAGCATGTAAAAAGAATTAAAAAAAATAGTTGCGTTTAAAAAAAGAACGTGCTATAGTATAAAGCGTCGCTGTTATGATGAGATAACAAAAAAATATAAAAAATGTTATTGACACAAAGAGAATGATATGTTAAATTAAGAAAGTCGCTTAAACAGCGATAAAGATGTTCCTTGAAAACTGAACGAAGCGAAAAGCGTAAAGAAGCTAGAGATGTGAACTTTCTATGGAGAGTTTGATCCTGGCTCAGGACGAAC
>NZ_FOJQ01000020.1 GCF_900111795.1 Anoxybacillus pushchinoensis
AATGTTGACGAGGGTCAAAAGAAATGAACAAATGAACATGATCAGGCATAATTTCCATTGCTTTGATTTGTACATCATGTTCTTTGGCAACTTCTTCAAAAATTTTTTTTAAATCTCGTTCAATATCTCCAACTAACACTTTTCTACGGTATTTTGGACAAAACACAATATGATATTGATTGAGATAAACAATCCCTTTTTTATGGGTGTATTTTTCGTTTTCCAAAAACAATCACCTCTATACTAAATATACCATAAACAATAGATAAAATAAACACATCTAATAAATTTATCAAAAAAATACGCAATTCATCCCCTTGTCTAAAGGCAGGGGCTTTCTTGCGCTTCCCCCGTAAATAAACCAATTAACGCTAATGAGTAGCGATGCAACGATTAAAGCGATGGCACGCTTTTTTTCTCGCCATAACAATCGACATGTATGCAAAAATGTAGACCAATTTTTTTGAACGATCAACAACGCAATCATAAAAAAAAATGAAGCAACAATACGATAAGATAAAATTTCCTTCGCCTCGATATGTTCGAGTAATTTCCAATACAAAGGCAATATTCCCCACAATACATAAGCGAGCAGGGCATAGATCGTGCCGAGTTTTTTATTTTCCATTTTGCAGCTCCTTCCTTCATCTCAATCCTCATGCTCATACGGCTCGATATGCACATGAGCATAAACAACGCCATATTTTTGTTCAAGCAAACGCTCAACTTGATCCGCAATGTCGTGACTTGTTACAACATTTAAATGCGGGGCGACACAAATAATAACGTCTATAACAACATCATTGCCATACATTCTCCCCTTAATATCTACCACCTGATCCACGCCGTTAATATGCTCAATGTCCTGTTTATACTTTTGTAGCGTTTTGTCATCAAACCCATCCGTCAACATATGAGACGCCTCTTTAAAAATGCCCCATGCGGTCTTGCAAATGATAAATCCAATAACAAAAGCGGTGACAGGGTCAAGCCAACGCATGTGTAACTGGGCACCTATCACACCAACAATGGTTCCTACACTAACAAGTACATCGGACAAATGATCTTTGGCAGCAGCGGCAAGCGCTTGGCTATTTGTGACGATAGCTAAACGCTTATTGAACATATATACAGCAAACATAAATACGGCTGAAGCGCCAGCCGTCCATACTGCTACTAAATCCGGCTTTACATACTCCCCTTCCTTCAACGTTTGCACCGCATTTACTAATACGTCTAATCCGATAGACATCATAATAAACGCTGCGATTAAAGAAGAAATATGTTCTGCACGCGAATGGCCATACGGATGGTTATCATCACGAGGTTTTTTTGCGATGAGTAATCCAATTAAAATGGCGGTAGAAGCAAGAATATCAGTAAAATTATTCCATCCATCTGCTTTTAATGCTTCAGAACTTGACATATATCCGACGTACAACTTAGTTAAAGATAAAACAATATAAGCACCAATGCTTACCCATGCCCCTATCTCAGGCTTCATTTGTGTCATATGCTCCACCAAACTTCTCAATCATTTTTGCGTTAACATTGTACCAAGCGTACATCGTGTGGGTCTATAGCAACAAAATTGGTTCATTGAAGAACAATAGCAAATATGCAATAACATTGCCCTTGACCAATTTTATTATTGACGGCCGATCCGTATATATGATAGATTGTTTAGTGTTTCATCACTCTACCAATTTATCAAACTAAAGTATTTATGGGGGTCACGATTATGAACGCTGTTATCGCCTCAGTACTCGTCATGCTTATTCTTAGCTTAATGCGAATGAACGTTGTGCTTTCTTTATTAATTGCATCGTTAGTAGGAGGATGGCTCGGCAAGCTCGGCCTTTCTAAAACGGTGGAAGTGTTTTCAGAAGGATTAGGAAATAGCGCCGAAGTAGCGTTAAGTTATGCGTTGTTAGGCGGCTTTGCCGTCGCTATTTCGAAAACTGGCTTACCGAACGCTATAGTTCATATCATTATAAAAACGGTTGGAAGACAAGGGGAAGGAAAAAGAAAACAATATTCCAAAGCGCTTGTTCTTCTCGTTATTTTACTCATGTCCTGTTTTTCACAAAACTTAATTCCAATTCATATTGCGTTTATTCCTATTTTGATTCCGTCACTTTTGCACGTCTTAAATGAACTACATGTGGATCGTCGGTTAGTCGCATCAATCATTACATTTGGTTTAATTACCCCATATATGTGGTTACCTACTGGATTTGGGGCGATCTTTCATGATATTGTGCAAACAAATATGGCTCAAGGTGGCCTAGTCGTTACAAAATCAGATATTCCAAAGGCGATGTTTTTACCTTCACTCGGAATGATTACTGGTTTACTTATCGCTTTGTTCACGTATCGAAAACCGCGTGTATATAAACAAGTAAACCTAGAAAGTGAAGACACGCAATCGTTTCAACAACGTGAGGTGTGGTTTGCGATCGTCGCTGTCATGGTCGCCTTAACTGTTCAACTTCTGCTCGATTCCATGATTTTTGGCGCATTCGCAGGAATCGTCGTCATCTACTTCAGTGGATGTATTCGTTTAGCAGAAAGCGATCGTTTATTAACAGACGGAATGCGCATGATGGCATTTATTGGATTTGTTATGTTAAGCGCCTCAGGTTTTGCTAACGTATTAAAACAAACCGGGCATATTGAGAAACTTGTTGAACAAGCAGCTTCTCTTATTGGGCATAACATGGCGCTTGGTGCATTACTTATGTTAATTGTCGGGCTGCTCATTACGATGGGAATCGGGTCTTCATTTTCTACCGTCCCAATTATCGCAACCATTTTTGTTCCGCTTTGTATGAAGCTTGGACTTAGCCCAATGGCAACCATTGCGATTATTGGCGCGGCTGGCGCGCTTGGTGATGCAGGGTCACCTGCCTCAGATAGCACACTCGGTCCAACATCCGGTTTAAATGTTGATGGTCAACATCACCATATTTGGGATACATGCGTTCCAACATTTATTCACTACAATATTCCCGTTATTATTTTCGCATGGATCGCAGCCATCGTACTATAAATATAAAGGAGCTACTTTCACGGTAGCTCCTTTTTTGTCGAAACATTTTCGCGCATTCCGACATTTTTTTCAAAAGAAATATGTTAACGTATTGTAAAGTATATTTCAATTTCGTAAATATGCACAGAGGAGGGATTGAAACGATGATTTCACAATTTATCGGTCAAACAGAGGCAGCGATGCTCCACTTTTCCAGCTCACTATTGGCAGAGATCGAATTAAAAATTAAGAAAAAACAAATTATTTCACAACATCAAGCAATAAAATATGCGAAACGCCAAATTGAATTATTTGTAAAGCAACTACATTTGCGTAAAGGGCTAACTGCTGTATATCAATCTGAATTATATATTTACGTATCCAAAAAACTGGCTCACCTATTTAAACGATATCGTATTCTCCACTGTTTATAGTCTCATATTTTCTTTACGATTTGAAAGTATTCCTCTAGCGTAATTTGTTTCTCATAAATTACTTTGGCAGCTTTTTCACCGACATAACGCAAATGCCAAGGCTCATACTGGTATTTTGTTATATGTTCTTTTCCTTTTGGGTAGCGAATAATGAAACCAAATTCATGCGCGTGCTCAGCTACCCATTTTCCTTCTAATGTGTCACCAAATGCAGGTGTTATCGCATATTGAACGCTTGGACTTGTAATATCGATCGCTAATCCTGTTTGATGTTCACTTCTTCCAGGCATCGCAACAGCAACGACGGCCTTTTCTTCTCCTAATCGTTGAACTTCAGAGGAGAACAATTGTTGTTGCCGTTCATACGAACGATAACCCGACACTGCATACAACATGATTTGCTGTTTTTTTGCTGCTGTAAACATTGCTTCTAACGCCTTGGCCGCTTCTGCGCGCATATAACGTTTTTCGACATTTGTCTCTTTAAACGTAAACGGAACATTCGGAATGACTAAGTCAGCTGGTTTATAGTCGGATGGCAATTGTTGCTCCTTATTTACTAGGACTAATATGTTGTCCGGATTAGTAATGACTTTTATCCCATTTTGCACTTCAATCTGGTTCCAAAACCGTTCTTCAAGTACGAGCTCCTCTTGTTCCTCCGCTTCAGAAGACGGCGCTGGCGTTTCAGACGATCGTGCCGGCTGTTCGACTTGTATAGGGGGACTAGGTTTTTGTTCTTGCTCATACAATCCAGACGATTGACAGCCACTAACGACCATAACAAAACAATATAACCATTTTTTCATCTCTTTCTCCCTCACGAATGGAAGAAAGCTCCGCGGAAAGTAATCCACAGGAGCTTTCTAATTATTTACTTATTGACGGATAGCCGTTTCAAGCGCAACCTCAATCATTTCATTGAACGTCGTTTGTCGTTCTTCAGCCGTTGTCTCTTCTCCTGTTAAAATGTGATCACTTACCGTTAATACTGACAACGCTTTGCGACCGAATTTAGCAGCTAGAGTGTAAAGCGCTGTCGTTTCCATTTCTACCGCTAACACGCCGTAACGGGCTAGCTTTTCAAATTGCGCATTTTCATTATAAAACATGTCGGCTGTAAAGACACTTCCAACTTTTAGTTGCAATCCTTTTTCTTTTCCAATTTCATATGCTGTTTTCAGCAAGTCAAAGTTAGCTGTTGGGGCATAATCAATGCCTCCGAATGTCATACGATTCATTTGAGAATCGGTTGAAGATGCCATCGCTAAAATGACATCACGAACTTTGACATCTTTCTGGATCGCCCCACATGTTCCAACGCGAATTAATGTTTGAACGTTGTAGCTTTGCATCAGTTCAGTAATATAGATAGAGATGGACGGAACCCCCATCCCTGTTCCTTGAACGGAAATACGATGCCCTTTATATGTACCGGTAAATCCGAGCATTCCGCGAACTTGGTTATAGCAAGTCGCCCCTTCTAAAAACGTTTCAGCAATATATTTTGCGCGAAGCGGATCCCCTGGAAGCAAAATTTTATCCGCGATGTCATGTTCTTTTGCACCAATATGAACACTCATTTTTTTATCCTCCTTCTTCTGTCCATTCTTGCATATATACTATACCACAATCCTATGTTTCTCTAAAGTGTTGTTTTTCATGTACAAAAAAAGAGGGGAGCCCCCTCAAGACATTTTCCGGAAATACTTCGGCTTCACGTATAAAACTTTTTTATCTTCACTGACAACATATTTTTTCTTTGCTTGCTCATAATGTTCATACATGAGGTAGCAAACAACGTAAATTGGCAACATCGCTTCTAAAGAAGCTAAATAAATGAGGTAAAATGGGTGCTCGCTTGTTTCAAACATTCCACTAAACACATAGTAAGCGCTTGCAATAACAACGTTAGTTATACTAATATTAGCGAAATGAAGAAGGAAAATTTTTCTTCTCCGTCCAACGAGCCGCTCTAGCTCAAATTTAATAAACAATGAACAGAAAATCGCAATAACCCCGATGACCGCAGAAACAGTGAATGCAAACATTGCTCATCCCACCTCATATGTATATTTTTTGCCATCTTGTCGATGTTAATAAGTAACTTGATGTAAAGGAGGGTTCCAATTGGGAAAAAAACACCGCAATCGTATTAATAGCCCGAAGAAGAACAATCATGTTCCAAAAGAAATACTGACCGCCGAAGCTGAAGCACACGATAAAGAGTATAGTGCAGAAGAGCGAAAAAAATAATCCCCTTGTTTGCACAAGGGGAATTTTTTATCATACTCTAACCTTGTGCTAATTGTCTATATACAATATAGCACAATTTTGTGAACATTTAAAGACATTTTTTATCGTACATGCATACGGTGAATACGCTCCCATCCATCTGGGCTTAAGCGATAAAAAAATTGTCCATATCTTCCTTCGTCAATGAGCAAGATGTCGCCTGTCCCTACATAGCGTGCATCATAATCTTTCGGCACTAGATCAGGAACGTTAAATATTCGATAAACTTCTGCTAATACGTCATCGTGATCTTCTCCGTTTACTGTTAAGCGATATACTTGCCGATACCCTTTTATTTGACCAAATTGTGGAGTTTGAAAAAGCGTTACATCGTAACATTGCGTTGATTTTAATATTTTCTCCATAAACATCCGAATCACCAATATCCACTCCCTTTTTTCTTTTTGTAACTATTAGCGATTCGTTTTGTCGATTCCTTTTTCATTTTTTTACTATTTTTGTCGAATATATATAAAATTCCGACATAATTATACATAAAAAAGACCGGGGGCTCCCAGTCTTTTTAAGCGTATCGTCGAATGAGTGAAGCAAGATCTGTTTGTAATGTTTGGATGTGCTGTTCATTAATCGTCACGCGAATGAACGTCTCATCTAAATCGAGTGCTTCCGCAAACAATCCAGCCAGCCCTCGCGCACGTCGATCCACTTGAATAAGCAATTCAAACACATTTGCCCCTTGGGCAAAAAAAATGATTTCCACTTCATCAAGCTTCCCATGAAATTCTCCTCGAACTGGTACAAACTCAAACTCTTGAACAAAAGGAAGTCGCTTACGAATACGATAAGGAGCTTCTTTACATTCGGCTTCTTTCAATCGGAATCCTAAGTTTTTCATCACTTGAAATACCGCATTCATCACTCGGTTAGGTTGAACACGAATATAATCTTCGTCCATTGGGTCAATCGCATTTTTTATGTCAAGTCCCGTGTGCAACCATACTCTTGCTTTTCCAACTGTGATCGGTGTATCAAGCGGAAGAGAAAAAGAAAACGGAAACTCTTTCTTTTCTCCGGCACGAATGACAAAGGACTGAGCGATTTTCCACTTTTCAATAATTGCATGTTTCGTCACTTTTCGATCATCGACTTCCTTCGTATATGTGGCACAAAGGGATAAATATATATCATCAATCTGTTGATCTATGCTCCCACCTGTCACCTCAACGATTCCTATCATACGTTCACCAAGCGATAATTGTGACTCATACAATTTTGTATCTACCTTCGCTGCACCAATTCCAATACTTGCTAACAGTTTGTTGAATAAGCCCATAAAAATAGCCTCCTCTTATTTTTCATTTCCTATATGTATGTTATAACATTTCAAATAAAAAACGACGGAACGACCGCCGTTTTATTCATCAACCATTTCCTCGTCAATAATACATTTTTCAATTAAATAATCAAACATAATATCTGCTATTTCTTCAATTTCGCATTCCGTCGGAACAAAGCCCCTTCGAACAAGTTCATTGTAAAAGAACTCTGCAATTTCTTCCGTATCGATAACCACTTCAATTTCTTTCACAATATCGCCCCCTTTGTATTATGTTATGAGAAAATCATTCACTTATGTCATCCGTTTTTTATGTATATTTGCCGTTATATACACATACGTTGAAAGTAAAAAGAAACGGAGGACAAGCTTATGGATGAACGAATCGATCGATGGATGGAAACAATAACGAATACATTATTTTATAGCATCATCTTTTTTTGCGTTCCTTATTTCATGTATGTGGTATGGAAATATTTATAATTTTTATTCGCGTCGTTTCCGCTTTGTAAACTTTTTAAGCTGCTCGACAATTTGCTCCATCATTTGCTTATACTGTTCATCGCCAAATCGTTCGTACAGCCATTTATAGTCGTTATAAATATCTAATAACCCATCAATAATCTCTCGTTCTTCTTGTTTCCGACGCAGACGCTCATTTTCAAATTTCCTTGATATCACATGAATGTCACTCCAATGTTAAACATGATGATTAGTAATAGTATATGTACATATAAAAAAGCCGACACACAACGTCGGCTTTTTTATATCGCATAAGATGCTGGAGCAAAGTCAACATCAAATCCTAAATCCTCTAACATTTGAAAATCAGCATGTTTTTCTTGTCCAGCTGTCGTTAAATAATCTCCAACAAAAATAGAGTTTGCAGCATATAAACCGAACGGTTGTAAACTGCGTAAATTTACCTCTCTCCCTCCGGAAATACGAATTTCTTTCGTTGGATTGATGTAACGGAACAACGCCAATACTTTCAAACAATAGCGTGGATTTAATTCTCTTGTCCCTTCCAACGGTGTTCCATCAATCGCATGAAGAAAATTTACTGGAATGGAGTCTGTATCTAATTCCTTTAAACTTCTAGCCATACGAACTACATCTTGTTTCGTCTCTTTCATACCAATAATGACACCAGAGCAAGGAGACATCCCCGCTTCTTTGACCGTTTCTACTGTCCGCACACGATCATCGTATGTATGGGAAGTCGTGATATAAGGGTGGTGTTCCTTTGATGTATTAATATTATGGTTATAGCGATCGACACCCGCCTCCTTTAGACGTAACGCCTGTTCCGGTGTTAATATTCCTAGACAAGCACATACTTTCAAACCGTATGTTTTTTTAATTTCTTTCACCGCAGATACAACAATATCAATTTCCTTATCACTCGGTCCTCTTCCACTCGCAACGATACAATATGTCCCTATTTTTGCTTCATACGCCCGTTTTGCTCCTTGTAAAATTTCATCCTTGTTGACCATTTTATATGTCGGAACAGGGGCTTTAGATATGGCAGATTGCGAACAATACCCACAGTTTTCTGGACACAATCCTGATTTCGCGTTCATAATCATATTTAATTTCACTTTATTTCCGTAATACGTTTTACGAATACGATACGCACCTTGCAGCAATAATAACAGCTCTTCATCCGGACAATTTAATATCGAGAGCGCTTCATCGTCTGTAATTTCCCCCCCAGCCAATACACGGTCAGCTAATAATAACCAATCCATTGTTCTCCCCCTTTACTTCTAATTACCAATAATCGTATTCGATCGATCTATATATGTCAACAATATTTTTTTGTTAGTTAACAAGAAATAGAGAGAACGTCTCGCTAGAAATTTCACTTCATAGATCATAAAAACGTTTCGACAATATTTCTGGCAATCCATACCCCACACGCTCCTGCCTGCGCAAGTCCACGTGTAATCCCTGCACCATCTCCTCCAACATATAATCCTGAGATTTCCGTTTCAAAACGTTCGTTTAACTTTGGACGTGCGGAATAAAACTTCGCTTCAACGCCATAAAAGAGCGTATGTTCTGAAGCAATACCTGGAGTAACATCATTTAGCGCTTCTGTCATCTCAATTAAACTTTTCATTGTATTATATGGAAGGACAAGCCCTAAATCCCCCGGAACAGCTTCTTTTAACGTCGGTTCGATAAATCCTTCTTTAATTCGTTTTTCAGTTGAACGTCTACCTTTTAAAATGTCTCCATATTTTTGTACAATAATGCCACCATTAGATAGCGCATTGGCTAAACGAGAAATTTGATGAGCATATTCATTCGGTTGATCGAATGGATCAGAAAATTTATGAGAGACAAGAAGAGCAAAGTTTGTGTTGCTGCTTCCTAACTTTGGATCTTTATACGCATGACCATTTGCAAGCATAATACCGGAATGATTTTCAACAACAACATGACCGGACGGATTACTGCAAAAAGTCCGAACTTGCGTCCCAACGGATGTATTAAAAATAAACTTACCTTCATATAAATGCTTATTAATTTCCTCCATCACTACATTAGACGTTTCCACTCGAACACCAATATCAACTTGATTATTTATCATTTTCAATCCGCGCCGCTTCAATATATTCGTTAGCCAAGCGGAACCATCACGTCCAGGAGCAATAACGATCCGATCAGCATAAAGCACATCTCCATTTTTCAATTGAATACCTTTGACGTGATTCGTACCGTGTATCTTTTCAGTTACAATATCACTGACTTCCATCTTAAACATCATATCAATATGGTTTCGCAAATATTCATATATACTCTTTAAAATTTCTAAGTTTTGTTCTGTACCGAGATGGCGAACTTGAGCACGTAGCAACTTCAATCCAGCAGCATAGGCGCGTTTTTCGATTTTCCGCACTTCATCTGTAAGTGGGTCTGTAAGCGCATGAGTCGCACCGTGCTTTAAATTAATGTCGTCAACATAACGAATGAGTTCTAACACAACCGAGGCAGGCAAATAATCGGTCATCCAACCACCAAACTCACTCGTAATGTTAAACTTGCCGTCCGAATAAGCACCTGCTCCTCCAAATCCGTTCGTAATCGAACAAGCTGGCAAGCAACCTGCATAATCTTTTTTCCCAACTGGCGGCGGGCATTTCTCAATCTTTTTCTGCAAAATCGGGCAATTTCGTTTATAAATATCGTGTCCTTTATCAACAAGCAACACGCGTGCTCCTGGCAATTTTAATGTCAATTCATAACAAGTAAAAATTCCTGTCGGCCCAGCACCAACGACGATCACATCATAACGATTGTTCATTATTCATCCCTCACCTTTTCTTTTTTCCGAATGTTAATATACTAGAAGATCCTTTTATAGTCAATAAAAAACGATCTTTTTTTAATTATAATCACCTAAATGTTCGTGTTTATTTTGCATAAAAAAAGAACGGTGTATACCGTTCCGTTAAAAATAACGCTTCTTCCAAAAAACAAACGCTGTAATACTTGAAAAGGCTATCGAAACACCTAAAGCAACTAAATAAGCATACGATTTATCTTGATACGGAATCGGGACGTTCATTCCATAGAAACTCGTCACCATTGTTGGGAAGGAAATGACGATCGTAATCGCAGCTAAAAATTTCATTACGATATTCAAATTGTTTGAAATAACAGAAGCAAACGCATCCATCATCCCACTTAAAATGCTACTATATACTTCCGTCATCTCGATTGCTTGTTTATTTTCAATGATAACATCTTCTAACAATTCTTGATCGTCTTCATACATACGTAAATAGTTTAACCGAAGCAACCGTTCCATCACAATATTGTTCGCTTTTAACGATGTAGTAAAATAAACAAGACTCTTTTCTAAACTAAGCAAAGAAAATAACTCTTTATTTTGCATCGACTGATGTAGCTGTTTTTCAATTTCACTTGTTTTGCGATTAATTTGTTTTAAATATCTTAAATAATATGTTGAAATCATATATAACATTTGCAAAGCAAAACGCGTTTTCATATACGTATAAAAGTTTTTTACTTTATTTTTTGTGAACTCTTCAAAAATTGGATTTTCTTGAAGACAAACCGTAATAAAACATGTATTTGTAATAATCATCCCGATCGGAATCGTTTCATACGTTGGAATGTTTCCCTCGTCATACGTAATAATCGGAATATCAACAATGATCAGTACGTGATTGTCTTCTTTCTCAATCCGTGAACGTTCTTCATCATCAAGCGCATCTTTAATTGAATCGATCGGAATATTAAGATGTTCCGCAATATAACGAATTTCGCTTTCTGTTGGAGATACGAGATTTACCCAACACCCGTTTTTCAACTCATGAATTTCTTCTAATTTTCCTTGTTCATTTGACAAATACATATTCATCATGGCGTAACCCCCCTATCTGATCTACAAGAGGTAAGCGCCGCTTTTTTGTCGTTGGAGCGCCTGTTTCGTTCGTGAGCAGTACGTTCCAGCGCCAAAAAACGAAGCTACTTCCCCTATTATTGCTGGTTCTGGTTCATTTGTACTCGTCCTGCTCATAACGGAACTGTCACTCCTTTCGCTTTCATGTTCATTACGGATTAATGATACATGTTTTGCCACCATTTGTATAGTTACTTTTTTATTTTTTCTCGAATGAAGCGTCTAAAATAGAAAAATGGTTTTTGTTCTTCTATAATTGTTTATAAAGGATGGTGAACATAATGAATATACACATGTGCGATCAAGCATTTCAGTGGTACAAAGAAGAGCTTCAACTACAACGGGGGGACTTCGTTCGCTTTTTCGCTCGATATGGTGGTTGTAGCACTGTACAAAAAGGTTTCTCTTTAGGGGTGAATAAGGAAAAGCCAATCGATGCCGCAGTGACGTTAGAAAAAGATGGGATCGTTTTCTTTATTGAACAAAATGATACTTGGTATTTCGACGGCCATGATTTGTATATTGAGTTTGACGAAAAACAAAACGAGCCAGTATTCACATACAAATAAAAGCAAAAGCGGGGGGATACCCGCTTTATCTCTTTTTTGCACGTTCATACGCTTCATGCCAATCAGGAAAATATTTTCTAATTAAAACAGGCTGAAACGTTTCCTTTGTCACGCAAACATGTTTTGAAGTGGCCGTGGCAGCAATTTCGTTTGTTGACGTTAATACTTCATATCCGTAAACGACTCGAATGCCGTCATATGATTCTACCCATGTTTTGATCGTCGCCGTTTCTCCATACCGCAGCGGCTTTTTATAAGAAATTTGCAAATCGATGACGGGAGATACAATTCCCCTTCTTTCCATATCTGCATATTGAAACCCGAGCTGTTGAATAAAATGAGCCCGTCCAATTTCTAACCAAATGACATAATTCGCATGATAAACAACCCCCATTTGATCTGTTTCTGCGTAGCGAACTTCAATTTCTTTCTGCGAAACCATCATCTTTTCTCACTCTCCGAGTCTAACGATACTTTATCTTCATTCTACCATAAACATATCAAAGCAGAAACGTACACACACGAAATTGATTATAGCATGTAAAAAGCCGCACAGATGCGGATTTTTACAATTCATATTATTTTATTTACTATAATATAGTTATGTAAACTTTAAATAAGGGCGAGTACTCGCCCTTATTCCCCTTTTGTCTGAATGACTTGTGGATGTTGACCAGATTGATCTTGCATTTGCTTCCCCTTGTTGCCGCCTGCCGCTCGTGGTTTTGTTCCAATATGTTGCGGTACAAATGGCTGTTGATTGCTTTTTGGGTTACCCATTTATTCATCCCCCCTCCCTTATAGTATGGCTTTATTACTCTGCTTTATGAAGCCAACGCGTTTCCATTTTCTCTTCCAATTTTTCTAATGCGTTCGCATCGTTCAATAGTTGTCTTTTATTTTCCATCACAAGTTCTGCGAATGTCCGCTTTCTTATTTTTCGCATCGCTCACTCACCTACTTTTTATTTTTTTCTATCTTTTCCAAATATAACGAAAAGTATACAAAAAATAGCCGACTTCTCGGCTATTCCCCCCATTTCTCTACATATTGCACCATTTGCTCATACGACAATGGTCCGATTTGCTTGTCTCGAATCATTCCTTGTCGGTCGATAATAAACGATGTCGGAATCGGTTGAATCTCATATTGCTTCATGACATGTCCATCCACATCTAACACGACAGGGAAAGTTAAACGATAATCTTTTATGAACTGGCTGACTTTTTCGCGTGAATCCCTCACCATCACATTGACAGCTACAATTTCTACTTGGTTATGATACTTTTCGTAAAACGTTTGCATGTCCGGCATTTCTGCTCGACATGGCGGACACCATGTTGCCCAAAAGTTCACAATAACTACTTTTCCATTGAATTGTGAGAGTTGAACTGTTTTTCCATCGATCGTTTCTAAAGAAAAATCAGGCGCCTTCATACCGATTTGAATACCAGTTGTGACCGTTTGTCTTTCTATCATATGTTCCCAAAGCATGTATGCAAAAAAAACAAATAAGACAATGATAGCGATCCACTTTTTCATCGTCATCCTCCATTTCGTTTAGCTCCTCAAAAAAAGGCGCATATGCGCGCCTTATCGAATATTTTTATGCTCATTGCTCATTTTCTTTACTTCCACTTCAGCATATGAAGCAAATTCGTTATTTAAGTCGTTTTTTTGTTTTGCGTTATTGTTTCGTTGGGCGTTTGCATTCCCTAGCTTTGTTCGTCCCATTCCCTCACCTCCTTGTTATTCAAGGATAGTATGTGCGAATGGGACGATTTGCACTATAACGATTTACCATTTAATTTTTGGACATATTCCTTTACCATGTCAATGGTCACATATTTTCTCTGCGGAACAATTCCGTTTTTAGCTAACTCATTTATTTGTTTTGTCACTTCATTAATGTTATGCACCGAAAACGGCTCACCCCGTTGACATAAAGCGACTGCTTCTTCAATATACGCCTCCCGTTTAGCATCTAACTCAACAAACGTACGAATGAGTGCGTGCTGTTTTTTTGAATGAGCTGTAATAGCTTGGTGAACTTCACTCATCATCCATTCCTCCAATCATATCGTAAATATGTTGCAACTCATCAATTGGTGCTTGAGCAGTTAACGCGGCAACTAATCCTTTAAAATGTTCATTCATTTGTTCACGCATATGACGATGCAAACGATTCATTGCTGTAGTCCATTGTGTAGAATAATGCGCCACCAGTCGTTGTTTTTGCTCATCTATATATGCGGCAATTGGTTCACGTAATTGTTTTTCTAATTCTTCTTTCATGTATCGTTTTTCATCTTTTTCAAAAAAAGATTTTGCATTTTTGTACAACGTTAGCGCTTTTTTAAATATGTTTCGATCAATTTGTTCTAGTGCGAGTGGAAATTCGATCGTTGGAAAACTAGGAAGATCCACTTTCGTTACAATGAGATCATGTACTTGTTTCCATTGTTTCTCTAACGCCATAAAATGAAGATCATAACGTTTGTTCATAAATGATTCCATTCTCAAACTAGTTGCGCGCATTTCCTGTGCTAAGTCGAAGCCAATCGAATATAAAAACTCGTCTAAACATAAATGCAATGCTCTTTTTATATTTGCTTGCCGATCATGAAGAACGGAAGGATTAAATGACTCTTTAAACCAGTCTGGCAAACGGAAAAAAATACGCCGTTGAATATAATAAACTAACTCATCTAACTCTTGTTCAATTGCATAAACATCATGAGCCGACTCATATTGTTCGATGATTTGTTCAAGTTGTTTTTGCTCTTGTTGTAATATTTGTAGCTTTTTGCGTTTCATATCATCGCTTTGCTTCGCTTCTGCAATGTATTCTCCTAACCGTTGACGAGCTTGTTTCATTTGCAGGCGAGCGGAAGCGATCGCTAATGAGCCAATCTCATGATGAATGAATGGATAAAACGCCTGTTCGAACGCGCTCATCCCCGAATTGGATAGCACATCATGTTTCCACGTATCTCCATTCTTCTCTGCGAGCGCCCACTTGCTCGATAACGAGAAAAGACGCGGATGTCGAATTCCAAATTGGAGAAGCTGATCGTTAACGTAACGAACGACGGCTTGTAATTCCTCTTTTGTATGAGCTAAATCCGCTGCATTAATAATGAAAAACATCTTATCTAAACTAAACGTATCTTTTACGCGACCAAGCTGAATTAAAAACTCGCGATCCGCTTTCGAAAAAGCGTGATTATAATACGTGACAAAGAAAATTGCATCCGCATTTTTAATGTAGTTAAATGCAACCCCTGTATGACGAGCATTTACAGAATCCGCACCCGGTGTATCAACGAGAATAATGTTTTCACGAGTTAACGGACAGTCATAATATAATTCGATCCATTCGACAAAGCATGACTTTGTTTCATTCGCCACATACTCGTGAAATTGCTGAAACGAGATTGTAAGCAACTGACCAATATTTTTCTTCATTTGCTCATAACCGCGAACGACGGCTTGTAAAAACGCCCAATGCACGCGTTCTTTTGCGTCAACAGCATGATTACGAATCGCCTTTTCGCTTTCTTCGATCGCTTCTTGCAACGAATGAACTTGCACACCGAAAAAGCGAAGGGAATGTTGCAAATCGTTCAAAAGCTGTTGTTCCGTTTTTACTTGTACCACAACGGTTCCATGTGGATATTCATCTGTCGGTGGAACAATTTTATTGATCGTTGCCGTTGTTGGATGTGGCGAAACAGGCAAAACGTGTTCGCCTATCAACGCATTAGCAAACGAAGACTTTCCAGCGCTAAAAGCTCCAAACAAAGCGATCGTAAACGTCCGTTGTTGAAGTTGTTGAACCTTCTCGTTCATTTCTTTTGCTAGCTGCTTTAATCCTTCAAGTGGAGCAATCATTTCACTAACAGTACGCAATTTTCCAATCATTTGTTCTACTGTCTCGTTCGCTAGTTGCGCCGTTTGGATGGAACGTTCTTCTGTCACCGTTTCAAATGCGTACGAAACATTTTCTTTTCTTTGACTTCCTATTCGTTTCGTACATGTTTCATGAACAAATGGAACAATAACGTCATCGCTTAGCGGTTTCGCGGTCGCGATGGCGTTTTGTAATTGCTGATGAGTATGTTCGCGTTGACGCGCAAGTTGTTTTAATTGTTCCCAAGCCGAACGCTCCTGAATCAGCTGATTGAGTTGTCGTTCGTACATATTCAACTTCTGTTGGTTTTTTCCTCTTTCGATCATATCATCTATCAGTTGAAGTGCTACGTCACGATACAATCGTTTCATTTCATTTGCTACATCGTTCGTGTAAGTGAGCACATAATCCCCTGTAATAAGCGGTTGATTTGGCTTCCGTTCAATGATCCATTGCTCAGAAAGTGGGATAGTAAGTTGTTGCATGCGATGCAACAACTCATGATCGTGAATATTGTATCGTTGATAAAACTGTTTTAGTAGGTCTCGAACATGCCACTCCAACTGACTTTCAATGTTACGATGCAAATTCTCGTAAAAAGCACGCAATCGCCTTTTACGTTCTTCTTCCGTCTTTTGTTTTGTAAATAAAAAACCAACTTTAAAATCTGGTTGGCACGCTTCTAAATAGGCGCGCGCATGCTCCCGCGTTTCATAAGGCATCACATATGCATTATCTAATATAGTTGCTAACTGTTGCTCAAATTGCTGCCTTGCATTTGACCACGTTTTTTTTATGTGATCAATCATATTCTCCATCTCTTCGATTTTTTCGAGAAGCTCACGATCGTTCTTAAATGAAAGTGATTGACGAATGTTTTGCTCCTCTTCTGCTTGTTGAACAGTCAACGTTTGCATATAGTCATCAATGATTTGCTTCACTGCAATATGTATACTTTGTTGAAGCCGATCGTTTTTTTCACGAAAAAGCGACCGCAACAATTGTTTTAACGACTCGAACTCATTATATACATGCCCCTTTTGTTTCAGAGACGTATAAAAAATACGTTCAAATGTGACGCCCCATTGCTGAAATGCTTCGTCAACAGAACGAGCAAACTGTGAAAACGAAAGTTCTTCGTCACGATGTTTATCGATTTGATTCACAATTAAATATAACGTTTTTCCATACTGTGACAATCGTTTTGTAAACTCGAAGTTTAGTTCAGCTTGAACATGGTTGTAATCCATTACATAAAAAATCACGTCCGCTAAATGGAGGGCGGATTCTGTTGCCAAACGGTGCGCATCGTCTGTTGAATCAATTCCTGGCGTATCCATTAATACAATTCCAGATGGGATCGCATCTGTTTCTTGACTAATCTCAATCATATCAATCGCATCGCCGTCCTGACAAAACGTTTTTATTTCTTCATAGTCATAAGGAGCGGCGTATTCGATCGGCTCGCTATGTTTGTAATACACGCGCGCATATGGCTCACCCGCCTTTACTTTCACTAGATTGGCACTCGTTGGAATTGGGCTAGACGGTAAAAGTGGGACACCAACTAATTCATTAATTAAACTAGATTTACCGGCAGAAAAATGCCCACAAAAAGCAATGGTAAACTCTCCATGATACACTTTTTTTATTAATTGCTTTGTTTGACTCGCTTGCACGATCCCCCCGATCTTGACAAATTGATCATGAAGTGCGATGAGGCGATATACCCATTGTTGTAGCGATTCTGCTTTTGTCATTTGCATTCTTTCCCATACCCCTTTTTAACAATCTACCTCCATTTTACTGTAGTTCACAAAAAAAATACATAAAAAATCCCCTGCTGACTAGGGGATTTTAACAAACATAACGCACGCTCTTCTGCGCGAATACGAACAGATAGTAAGTATGCGTTACATATAGTGAAGATGGCAGCCGTCCAATACGCTTGAAACATAAGCGGAATAATAATTAATTCTAACATAACGACAAAGTAATTCGGATGGCGCAACCACCGATACGGTCCTTTCCGTATCCTTTCCGCTTCTGGAAATACGATGGTTTTTGTATTCCAATACCGTCCAAGTGAAGCAATAGTCCAAAGACGAAACAGCTGTAAAACAATAAATATTTTAAGCAAAATAGACCATAATGATGACGGACGTTTACGCATTCCTTCAAGCAGAAGCGAAACAAAAAATAAGCTGTGCATACCTACCATATATTTAAAATGACGATTGCGGCGTTGAAGATCGCATTGAATGTGTGACAGCTAAAATGGCTGCATATTGTTTTTGAATTTTTGCTTTTTCTGTTGTAAAATGAAAGCGCTCTTGCATGGGGATTCTCCTTTCGAATGTTTGGTCGCACTTTCATTCTACAGGAGATCCGCAGGCAAGGGCTATTTTTATGCTTACTCGATTTTATCTAGCACCACGGGTTTTCCTATAAATAAAATAGAAAAGCTTTCCCCAATATAACCATGAGGAAAGCTTTCGACGTTTTGAAAGGAGGTATGTTGTTGTGCACTTTCATTATAACGCAATTTATTGTTTCGTCACAAGGAATTACAATTGATATTACACCTCCAACCGTCCTCGTTGGCCAAACAAAAATTTACGGCTTTGATAAAGCTTTTCGTGTACCAATCTACTTTGAAAACAAAGGGGGATTACAACTTATTTTAACAATTGATAATGAGTAGATGAACGAAGCTTGCGCATGTAAGCTTCGTTTTTTATTACGTCATATCCATCTTTTTCTAAACATTTCACACTTTTTTCACAACCTCACAAAATTCATGTGACAAAAGTCACAGCTATACCTTATTTTTACGGTTATGATGATGATAAAGTAACGAATGAACAATTTGTGAAACATGTTAAGAAAGCGTTTCATTTCACAAATTGTTTTATATGATGTAAGTGTATACATTTCTATTTAAGGTTTATTTAGGAAGGGGGTAGTGAAGATGAAAACGCAATTAAACACAAACACCCCAAAAACAAAGGTGGAAAAAGAACCTGTGTTAAAAGGAACGCTTGCTTCCGTTTTGTTTTTGGGATTTTTCCTCATTTTCACGTGGGTAAGTGTGTATTTCTTGTTTTTAAATCGTTTGTAGAGAGAAAGGAGACGAGGCGTTATGCACATGCACAAGTATGAAAAAATCTGGCTATTTTTCGGCATCGGTTCACTATTTTTATTTTTAGCTGTCTTAGGCGTCGGTGCATTTGCACAAGGCACACAGCCACCAAGCTGTTTAGTAACAATCGACCCAGAGAAAGTGGATGAAACGCCGCCATTTAATCAGCCAGGGCTTGTCAAAAAGGGAGATAATGAATACGAGTTAAATATGATCTCTACTGCATTTGCCTATATACCAAACGAAGTTGAAATTCCTAAAGGTGCGAAAGTAACAATTAACGTTACAACAAAGGATGTCATTCACGGGTTTCAAATAGCTGGAACGAACGTAAATATGATGGTTGAGCCAGGCTATGTGAGCAGCTATACGCAAACGTTCGATAAAGTTGGCGAGTATGTTATTTTATGTAACGAATATTGCGGAGCTGGTCATCATTTAATGACGGCGAAAGTGAAGGTGGTTGAACAATGATGAACGGAACATGGAAAGTAGACGCTCGTGATGGCAAATTAGCAATGGCACATATTTATGTCGCTTTCGTTGCTCTTGCACTAGGGGGACTCGCTGGTCTATTACAAGTGCTTGTACGATCAGGAAAATTTGAATTACCAGCAGGCATTAGCTATTATACGATTTTAACAACCCACGGTGTGTTACTCGGACTCGTTTTAACTACATTCTTTATCATTGGTTTTCAATTTTCAGCTATAAGCCGTACGGCTGGAACGCTTTCTGATCGCATTCGCTTTTGGGGTTGGGTCGGCTTTTGGCTCATGACAATCGGTACAGCCATTACTGCTTTTTACATTTTAATTGGTGAAGCTTCTGTTTTATATACGTTTTATGCACCTTTACAAGCACATGCAGGATTTTATATCGGTTTAACACTTGTCGTCGTTGGTAGCTGGATTAGTGGCTTTGCAACATTTGCTCATTATGCGAAATGGAAAAAAGCCCACCCGGGTCAAGTGAGCCCACTACTTACATTTATGTCTGTTGTGAATATGATTTTATGGCTCATTTGCTCGCTCGGTGTAGCAGCAACTGTATTATTCCAATTCATTCCTTGGTCGTTAGGTTATGTCGATCGCATTAACGTACTTGTGAGCCGAACATTGTTCTGGTACTTTGGTCACCCGCTCGTCTATTTCTGGTTATTGCCTGCATATATGATTTGGTATGCGATTATCCCAAAAATTATTGGCGGAAAAATGTTTTCTGACTCACTTGCTCGCATGTCGTTCATTTTATTCTTAATTTTCTCGATTCCTGTCGGTTTCCACCATCAACTCGTGGAACCTGGAATCGATCCAGCTTGGAAATACTTACAAGTTGTCTTAACGTTTATGGTCGTTATTCCATCACTCATGACCGCGTTTTCGATGTTTGCAACATTTGAAATGTATGGACGCTCAAAAGGAGCGACAGGATTATTCGGATGGTTACGAAAATTACCATGGGGTGATGCCCGCTTCTTTGCACCATTTATCGGTATGTTGTTCTTTATCCCTGCCGGTGCTGGTGGTCTTGTAAACGCATCATACCAATTAAACCAAGTCGTTCATAACACAACTTGGGTAACTGGTCACTTCCATTTAACGTTAGCTACAACGGTTGTTTTGACATTTTTTGGCGCAGCATATTGGCTCATCCCGCACTTAACGGGACGTGTCATGACAAAAGCGATGAACCGTTTGGCGATCATTCAAACAATTGTTTGGTCTATCGGTATGATCTTTATGTCTGGTGCTATGCATTTTGCAGGACTACTCGGTGCCCCACGTCGTTCAGCGTTTTCGACATACGGTGATGCACCACAAGCGCTTGAGTGGATTCCTTATCAAATCGCTCAAGCCGTTGGAGGAACGATCTTGTTTATCGGTATTATTCTCGTGCTCATTATCGTTACAAACTTAGCATTTTTCGCACCAAAAGGTGAAACAGAGTTCCCTGTGGCAGAAGTTGCTGAACAAGCCGAACGTACACCTCTTGTATTCGAAAACTGGAAATTATGGATTGGCATTGCGGTTGTCCTTATTTTAATCGCATATACCGTCCCATTTATCGATATGATTCAAAATGCACCTCCTGGCTCAAAAGGATTTAAACTTTGGTAAAAAAACCGGGCGAATGCCCGGTCAGACTGTTGACAAAATGGTTGTAAGGCAATTGCCTTACAACCATTTTATTCCATTTTGATATTTATTTTCCTCGATGAACCGACGAAAATAACGACATACATAAGTGAAAAAGAGGGGAGATGCCCATTCTCCATAGGTAGTTTGCTAATTTCTTTAAATTCATCGCAGCACAAACAAGCATCGCCTGCATCTGGTTTCTTTCCAATCCACGGTAATTCGTCCAGCGCAGACCATGCTTCTCTTTCAAATCTGCAAAATTTCGTTCGATTGTCTCTTTTCTCCTCTCATACAATTCTCGATGCTCCGACACATATCGTAAGTGCTCGGCTTCTTCGTAGTAATCTTGCCAAACATGGCATGTGACCACTTTTTGCTGTTGTTTACATATGTATCCAGTCTTCTTGGTGACGTTGAAGCATCCGATTCCCCCTCCTATAAATACCCTTACACCTATATATTAAAACAGCTTGTCGACTTTGTCGACAAGCTGACCGGGCGAATGCCCGATTTTTTATAGTCGGTAAATATGTTTATATTTTTCCTCTAAATAGCGGATTAAGTACGTTGGATTTAAACCTTCCCCTGTCACGTCTCGCAACATATCAAGTGGCTTTTTTGTCTTTCCATATTGGTGAATATGCTTTGTAAGCCACTCACGAATACAAACAAGTTCCCCATTTTCAAGCAGTTGTTCAAAATTTGGTAAATCTTTTTCAAGTGCATGTTTAAACTGTGCTGCATACATATATCCAAGCGCATACGATGGAAAATAGCCAAAACTTCCTCCCGCCCAATGCACATCTTGTAAAATCCCTTCCGCGTCACGCTCTGGGCGAATACCTAAGTACGATTCATATTTCTCATTCCAAATATATGGTAGATCTTTTACTTCGACTTCACCATCAAATAGTGCTTTTTCTATTTCATATCGAACGATAATATGCAATGGATACGTAAGTTCATCAGCTTCAATGCGAATAAGCGACGGCTTCGACTCATTAATCGCCCGATAAAAATCATCTAATGAAATGTGGGCGAAATGTGGAGCATATTGTTGTAACAAGCTGTAATATCGCTTCCAAAACGAATAATGGCGGGCAATAAAGTTTTCATAAAAGAGCGACTGCGATTCATGAATGCCCATTGACGTACCGTCATAAAGCGGTGTACATGCTAAATCTTTAGAAATATTTTGTTCATACAAAGCATGGCCACATTCATGGATTGTACCAAATACTGCTGTACGAAAATCGTTTTCATCATACTTCGTTGTAATGCGAACATCACCATTATTTAGCGTAATAGCGAACGGATGAACTGTCTCATCGAGCCGCCCAGCATCAAAGTCGTATCCTAATTCTTTTAAAAGCGCTAAGCTAAACGCCCGTTGCTTTTCTTTTGGAAACGGCTGAAATAAAAAGCTCGTATCCGGTTTGTGACGTGACTGATTTATTTGTTGAACGAGCGGAACGATATGATCGCGCAATGTTGAAAAAACACGATCTAGCAAATCAACGGTTACACCCGGCTCATATAAATCTAATAACGTATTGTACGGATGTCCGTTTGTCCCCCAATATGTAACAAATCGCTTTGTAAAATCGACAAGCTGTTTTAAATACGGTTCAAAAAGCGAAAAATCAGATTTTGCTTTTGCTTCCTCCCATACACTTTCCGCTTTCGATTGTAAAACGACATATTGCTTATATTCGTCAGCGGGGATTTTTTTATTACGCTCGTATTCTTTTTGGCATTCCTCTAACGTATAACGAGCAACAAGCGACAATTGTTCTTGTACCGATTTAGCGGAAAGTTCTGCAATATAGGCAGCCATTTGTTCGGAAGTTGACATATAAAACGCCTCTTGCGACAGCATTCCAATCACTTCAGAGCGTTGTTCAACCCCTTTTTTCGGTGCCCCAGTGCGCAAATCCCAATACATGAGAGAAATGGCTTCTTTATATGCCATCATTTTTTTGACGTACTGCAAAAATTGCTTTTCCACTTCTTGAATGTTTTTTTGCATGTCCTTCCCTCCATTCCGTTGTATTGTTATTCTACAATATTTACAAATATTCCTTTATTTTTGTTGTACGTCTGTTGGCAATACGCGCTTTATTGATTCAATTACTTGGACTGGCTCGTCATCTGTTACAAAAATGCATACGATGCCACGATCGTCCCTTTGACGAATTAACCGCCCGACTCCTTGGCGCAACCGCAAAATCATATATGGGACATCGACTTCCCAAAACGGATTGTCTGTTTGTTTTCGTTTCGCCTGAAACACAGGATCATTCGGCGGATAAGGAAGAGACCAAATGATGACGTTACTTAACGATGGACCAGGAATATCTAATCCTTCCCATAAATGTTCGGCACATAAAATAGTTTCCTCTTCGTTTTGAAAGCGAGAAACAAGTTCACTAATTTCTTGGTCACCTTCAAATAAAAATGTGAACCCTTCCTCCTGTTGAGCACGAGCTTTAAATTCATTCAATTGTCCGCGTGTCGGAAATAATACGAGCGCACGCCCGTTCGTTTCGCGTATTTTATTCATTGCATACGTGTATTTTTCTTCAAATATTCGCTCATTATTTTCAAAAATTGGCATGTAAATCGTCATCTGTTCACCATAATCGAACGGTGAATCAACATGAAACGATAAATATTCGTCAATTCCAAGGCTTCTTGCCATATAGTTAAACGATTTTTCATTTGATAATGTAGCAGAAGAAAAAATAAACGGAATACGTTTAGAAAATACTTTCTCACGCAACACTTCTTGTACCGTTCTTGGCATAATGACGAGCGTATTGCCATCAAGTGACGATTCGAGCCATGTGATCGCGTCACGGTTGTGAATGAATAAATATAGTGAATGATGAATTTGGTCTAAATACTCATCGACAACTTTCAATTGATAATGATCAATCGTATACGTTTCGCTCTCGAATACGAGCTCATCTCCAATTTGTTCAATTTTCATCCGCAACGTTTGCGCTAGTTGCAAAAGAGACGGAGTAAACGTTAATTCTTGACGATTGGATCCTGGTACGACTTTGGCATGATTCATCAATTCATCGAAAAATCGTACGCTAAGTTGTAATGTATCTTCAATTAAATAAGCTAGTTGCTCTCGAATATCATTTTCTAACAAACGAGACAACAGCGTTTCCAACGTCGTTTCTTTCATGCGATATGTTAACGCTTTTTGGGCAGCAAATTCTAACAAGTGCCCTTCATCAAAGATTACACAGCTCGCTTCAGGTAAGAGCGGCAACTGTCCTTCTCGCTTTCGGGCTTCATACGTCCAAATATGTTCCATGTAAAAATCGTGCGAGCAAATAATTAAATCGGTTGCTTTTCGATAATGGTCGCGCGATAACGTTTGACCACAACGATGGCGTTTGTCACACGCTAAACAGTCTTGAAACGGATCCCAAGCAATTTTTGACCATTGTTCATCGCTTAAATGCGCATAATCTTTTCGGTCACCATAATGATAGAACGTCTGAAGGGGAGCATGATCATGAACAAACGGTGGCAACTCATCGAAAATTTGCTCATACAATTCCTCCTCTTCAGTCATTAGTACATCATCGAGTTTGTTCAAACATAAATATTGATCTGGCGATTTTGCCAAACGAACATCAATGTTCATATGTAAAACACGTGAAATTTTTGCAATATCCCCTTCTTTTTTCACAAGCTGTTCGATTAGCGTTTCATCTGCGCATGCAATAATCGCCGGCTTTCCGATATAACGAGCATAACAAATAGCATATAACAAATATACAATTGTTTTTCCTGTCCCTACGCCCGCTTCAGCAAACATCACTTTTTTTTCTTTAAATGCCCGCTCGAGTTGAAACGCCATAAAAATTTGTTCATCCCGTAATTCAAAACCTGCTTCAGGTAAAATGTCGTAAAATACATCCCCAATCCATTCGTTTAATTTATCAAAAAAACTTTCATTTTTACTTAATACAAACGGATATTTGCTCATACGTTTTTAGCCCCTCCATCAATTTAAACGAAGTACACAAACATTAATTATCGACCAAAAAAAGAAAGAAGTCAATGAAGTTGAAAAGAAAAAGCTGTCAACAAGACAGCTTGTCATATGAACGAGGAGGACGAGGTCCCCAAAACTGATAATATTGTGTTTCAATAAAACCGTTAAATAGTTTCCGACGTTTCGTTGCTTGTTTCCCATATAACTGCTCAAATCGGCGATGAGATGTCAGCATATAAATAGACCACGTATCGAGCGCAGCAAATGTTTTTCCCATTTCCCGATACAATTGCTCCACTTCTTCTTTCTCTCCTAATCGTTCGCTATACGGAGGGTTGCCGACAATGACGCCATATTCGTCTTTCGTTCGGAAATCTTTTACTTGCATCTGTTTAAACGTAATTAAATCCGCTAGTCCCGCTTCTTGTGCGTTCGTTTTTGCGATATCAACCATGCGATGATCAATATCAAATCCAATAATATGTAGCGGTTGGTCATATCGTGCTAAATCTTCAACTTCCTCACGCGCTTCGTCCCATAAGCGCGCAGACATCCAACCCCATTGTTCAGATACAAAATCACGATTAAATCCCGGAGCAATATGTTGACCGATCAACGCTGCTTCAATAGCGATCGTTCCTGACCCACAAAATGGATCAACAAATGGGCGATCCGGTGTCCAATTCGTTAATTGAACAAGCGCCGCCGCTAGCGTTTCTTTTAATGGAGCCTCTCCTTGTTTTACACGATATCCTCTTTTATGCAGTCCATCACCGCTCGTATCGATTGTCAACGTGGCAACATCTTTATGTAAAGCTACCTCAACGCGAAACAATGCTCCTGTTTCCTCAAACCACGACACACGGTAATGTTGCTTTAAATGTTCAACAATTGCTTTTTTTACGATCGCTTGACAATCTGGTACACTAAACAACTTCGATTTAACCGATTTACCTACGACAGGAAATTGTCCGTCAATAGGCAAAAATTGCGACCATGGGAGCGCTTTTGTTTGTTCAAACAACTCATCAAACGTTGTCGCAGGGAATTCCCCTACTTTTATTTTTACCCGGTCAGCTGTTCGAAGCCATAAGTTTGTACGGCAGATCGCTCTTTCATCCGCCACAAACACCACTTTCCCATTGTCTACTTGACAATCATAGCCAAGCGCTCTAACTTCATTTGCGACGATTGCCTCAAGTCCCATCGCTGCAGTAGCAATTAACGTGATTTGTCCCATGTCCATTCACCTTTCATTTTATATATCCATCCCACTCTTGAATAAATGATTGCAATTCATTAAATGGCATTGGTTTTGAAATGTAATATCCTTGTGCAAAATCGCACCGTTGCGCCTTTAAAAAAGCATACTGTTGTTCTGTTTCAACACCTTCTGCCACAACAGCTAAGTGCAAATTGTGTGCCATCATAATAATTGTAGATACAATCGTCGCATCATCACTATATAAAGAGAGACGTCGAATAAATGATTGATCAATTTTTAAAACATCAATTGGAAAACGATGTAAATAACTTAAAGAAGAAAAACCTGTCCCGAAGTCATCAATCGCCAACTTAAAACCGTACTGTTTAAGCTGTACAAGTTTTTGAACAGACTCCTCTGCATTCGGCATAATCGTGCTTTCCGTTAGCTCAAATTTAAAAAAACGCGGGTGAACATTGTTCGCTTTTACAATATGTGATACTTGTTCAACAAAATCATCTTGTTGAAAATGGACAGCTGAGATGTTTACTCCGACTTTCATATGCGGAGCGAACGAATGTATCGCCTTTATATGTATACACGTTTGTTCTAACAGCCATTTCGTAATTGGAACGATAAGTCCTGTCTCTTCTGCTAGCGGAATAAACTGCACTGGGGAAACGAATCCGATGTTTGATTGGTTCCAACGCAATAACGCCTCAATGACTTCAATTTTTTTCGTTTTCATATTCACGATCGGTTGATAGTAAACGTGTAGCTCGTTTCGTTCAATCGCTTTTCTCAAATGGTTTTCTAACGTTACAACTTCGCTTTGATAGTCTAATTTCGCTGTGTATAACTCAAAGCGATTTCGTCCACTTTCTTTCGCTTTTTGCATTGCACGATCGGCTCGGCGCAATAACGTTTCTTCGTCATCTCCATCGTTTGGATACATGCTTATACCGATGCTTGCCGAAATGTATACGTCCGAACCGTTCAGCATAAAAGGGGCTTGAAGCGCTTCAATCATCTGCTCAGCTGTATGAATCGCTTCTTGGGCATCCTTTAATTTAGGTAAAATAACAACAAACTCATCTCCACCAATACGAGCAAGCGTGTCTTTCGTACGCAATCGTTTTTTTAGTCGATTCGCCACTTTCTTCAACAATAAATCCCCACTATAATGGACTAGTTCGTCATTAATGTATTTAAATCGATCCAAATCGAGAAATAAGATCGCTAACTGTTGGTTATGACGTTGCGCCATATGAAGTAAATGTTGTAAACGTTTTGTAAATAGTTGGCGGTTTGGAACGTTGGTCAACACGTCATAATTTGACAGCCGTGCTAATTGCTCCATCGTCCGTTTATGTTGTGTCACATCTGAAAAAATGGCAACATAATGCGTCGGTTTTCCAGTAGCATCGCAAATCGCCTTAATCGTTAACCATTCAACAAACAATTCACCATTTTTTCTTTTATTCCAAATTTCTCCCTTCCAAATCCCATGGTCACGTAACGTTTCCCACATGTTTTCGTAAAACGTACGATCATGCAATCCGGAGCGAAGAATATTTGTCTTCCTTCCGAGCACTTCATCTTGTGTATAGCCTGTTACTGTTTCAAAGGCCGGATTAGCTAATAAAATATGCCCATTTTCATCGGTAACAATTATTCCTTCATCTGCCTCTTGAATAATGGTATAGGCGATAGCTAAAAATGTATCTGTTTCAAACAACGTCGACATACGTTTCTTCACAACACGCTCTCCCCTCATGTCTGCAAAACAAAAACTCCCCTGACGATGTGCAGGAGAGTTATGCCATGAATCATGTTCTGTAAGCCATGTTCTGTTCCGTCGTACTGCAAACGGCTTGCGCCTCGTACTCCGGCGGTAATCATCTATCTACAGGCATCCGCCTGTCCTTCTCTCCGTTCATTTCCTTTGAGAAGGTGCCCCTACCATCATTTGGGTTTCTCGCTCGTGGGGTTTACCGCGTTCCACTCTTGCCGTTTCCAGCAAGACTACGTCACTGTGGCACTTTAAAGGTAGTCGAGCCATATCCGATACGGACGTAGGCTCTTTCCCTGCCGTCAGCCCAGCTTGCCGCCAGACTGCCCTAGCTTATGAATTCGCTAGGCACGAACACTACGGGCATCTCAGCACCGTGCGAGCATGGACTTTCCTCTACGATGCATATGCATCGCAGCGATTACCCGAACATGATTCATGTAAGCATATGATAGTATATCCGAAACGATAAGCCAAATCAATAGAAAAGGTTGGAATATTTATTCATACAGTTTGCTTCCGAAAACATGTTTTTCTAAATTGGAAAGACGTTGCAAAATATCAAAGTTCGTCGTTCCTGCTTGAGATGGCTGACGTTTTTGCGCCTCCTGCAATTGGCTTTTCAAACGTGTATTTTCTTGTTGTAGTTGTTCAATCATTTGATGAAATGTTTCATAGTCTTTAATAATTAAGTCGAGAAAGCGATCGACTTCATCTTGATTGTATCCGCGCATGCTTATTTTAAACTCTTTTTCAAGAATGTCTTTTGCTGTTAAGTTGATGCGATCCGAAAGCACGTTTGCTCACCTCAATTGTCTATGTCTACACCTATTCTTTCAAAAAAAGCAGTCATTGTCAATTTTTCATTTTCACAAAGTTCGTCTTTTTTTCGACAAAAAACCGAAGGCGTTTCGCCTTCGGTTAAAACGGTCTCGGAAACGGACCAGAACCTGGACAAACAACATGTTGATGCGATACATCGTTAACAACAGATTGCGTATGTGGAAAATAATGTTGATGCTGGAACAAATGATGATTCACATACGTCGTATGTGACGGATGAATGTGTGGCACAATCGTCATTTGCATTTGATGTTGTGTACAGCACTTCGTCGGATAAACGATTGGCGGCATCATATTTGGACGACAATGCATATTTCATACCCCTTTCGTATTGAATTTCGTTACATTACTAGCGTATGTATCAAGGGGTATACATGTACTAATGGAAATACCTATTTTACATGAACGTATAAATGTTATGCTTCATATTAGCAAAAAGGACGACTGTAGCCCCGATTAAAACGAAAAATAAGTACAAAATTTTTTTACTCATCATTCTCTCTCCGTAGCTTATATTGTTCACAAATATACATTCTACTCGATTCAATTGTATTCGACAAGCCGGAAAAATATTGTCATTTTTTGCGCTTCCCTCGGAAATAAAATAAAAATTTTCCTTCTTCTTTTCTTTGCACATGATATAATGTTTTTGGGGGATTTTTTATGAAAATTGGAGGGAATGCGATGTCAAAATGTCCGTTTCATGCTCTTTTTAATGAACGTGGAGCCATTCAACTTTTTCGCAAAAAGCACCAACAAGAAAAAGAAAATACAACTTCTCGCTCTCCTACCACTGAACATGTTGCTACATATTATCGCCAACTCGCCTCAAGCGATCGGAAGCAACAAATTGCTTTTGTCCAATTAACAGAAGAAGATGTACAGCAGCTCGCCTCCATTCGCCCGCTGTTTGCTAAACATGTAGAGCGAATCGTGGATGCGTTTTATGATCAAGTTGGACAAATGCCGCATTTAAGAAAAATTATCGACCATCATTCCACAATCGATCGCTTAAAACAAACGTTACGCGCGTATTTAATGGATATGGTTTCTGGAGAAATTGGCGACCAGTATGTCATTCGCCGAAAAGTGATCGGCAATGTGCATAACCGAATCGGCCTATTCCCAGAATGGTATTTAGGCGCTTACGCAATCATTCAAAACGAAGTGCTTCACATACTCATGGAGGAGTTACATCCGACAGAGGCAACAGCTGTATACCGTTCATTCAACAAGCTTTGCTCTTTTGATATGCAAATTGCCATTGAAACGTATATTGAAGCGTATACATCGTCCATGATGAAATTAAACGAAATTGCAGAGTTGCAACATCGTTTAACGGAATCATCGACAACGCTCGCTTCAAGCGCAGAAGAAACGACCGCTTCCATTTTTGAAGTACAAAAAAATGTCCAAAACATGTTAGATGAAGTAACGACCATCCAGCGTCAATCCGTCCAAATGACAGAGCGTGTTGAAAAAGGAAAAGAAGATGTGAAACAAACATTAACAAAACTCGATGGCGTTGCTAAATTAATCGAAGGAACAAAATCGTTGACAAACGAACTAACAGATAGCTCGCGAAAAATTGGGGAAATCGTCAATGCCATTCGGAGCATTTCAAACCAGACGAACATTTTATCATTAAATGCCAACATTGAAGCAGCTCGCGCTGGTGAACATGGAAAAGGGTTTGCCGTTGTAGCCAATGAGGTGCGAAAGCTTGCTACGCAAACCGAGCAATCGCTAGACTACATTCAAAATCACATCGATGTTGTCCAACAAACGATTCGAAAATTTGAACATGCGTTTCAACAAATCGTAGAAGAAACGCGAGCATTTCGTCAAGCAAATGAAAGCATTATTCATATTTTTGATCAGTCTGTCACCGATGTAAAATCAACAAACAAAAAAATTGATCAATTTACTTCGCTTATCGGACAGTTTCGTCAAATGTTTGATGAAATTTCAGCAGCTGCGTCACAAATCGCTGAAATGGCAGAACAGTTAAACGATTTAAATCAAGAGTTGAGCGAAAAGTTTAATTCGTAATTGTTAAACGGAGGAAGATAACGATGAAACACCCACGGCTGAAATATGAGCAACGAACGTTTGCACAGATCGATGAAATGGCGGAAACTTTGCTTCACGAAGCAAACGAACAGCTCATTCGCATCGATATGGGACTTCTTCCAAACGATGTCCAATCACGCAATTATGCGAAATTTCGCCTGATGCATTTGCAACGTTCATTCGGAGAAAGCATTCCGCTGTCGTTTCGTTCGACGTATAACTCCTTATGGAGTCAATTGTACCGTCTCGAGCATCAAGGTGATTATAAACATCCGTACATTCAGCAACTTTTGATTCAATTAAAAAGCCATGATTCAAGCTCAACTAAATGAAACGAATTATAGTACAACGATCTCGGTGATGCTCGAGCAGTTAGATAGTCGTATCCAACTAGATGAAATGCAAAAATATACGATTCAACTTATATTATGGGAGCTTGTTTCAAATGTGATCCGTTACTCCACAAAAAAACATGCTGCTGTGCATATTAGTTGGTCAGATGAAGCAATCATCATTGAAGTCATTGATGAAGGAGACGGGTTTCAATGGGAGGAACAACTAAATGCTCCTCCTCCTGATTTAACTCGCCAAGGAGGGCGCGGACTTTTTCTCGTTCAACAGCTTTCCTCACATTTTTCATTTGACGAAAAAGGGAAACGTGCCGTCGTCATGATCGCACGAAAAAAGGGGGAAAAACATGATTAACATTGTAACATATGATGACAAAATCGTTGTCTCTTTTCAGCAAGATATTAACTTTGAGACGTCACGCATCATGGAAGAAACAATTCAATCGCAGCCGTGGGATACATCTCATTTACAAATTGATTTATCTGCCGTTCGGTTTATTGACAGCTCTGGTGTTCGTTTGCTCATCAGCTGGTTATATCCGCTGAAAGATCGAGTGCGCATTGAAATGACAGGTGTTTCAGCTCCTATTAAACATATACTATCCATTTGTCAGCTCGATCAAATTGTTGACATCAAATAAGCGATCTTTCGAAAGATCGCTTATTTGATGTGAATGGAAACGAACGTAATATCGTCATTTCCTTTATCATGTTGTACTTCTTCGTTTATTCTCTTTACCATCTGATCAAACGAATGGGCCGTTTGCATCGTATATGCGAGTTGCTTTGCACATTCTTCACCTAAAACTTCCATTAATCCATCTGTGTAAAGAATAAGATACGCATCATGCTGAAAAGAAATTGTGCCTTTTTTATATGGAGCGTTTGAAACAATGCCGATTGGAATGCCTCCTTCTTTTAAAAGCATCGTTTTTTGTTCGGTCATCAATATTGCTGGAGGATGACCTGCGTTGACATACTCAATGACTTTCTTTTTTACATCAATCGTTCCATAAAAAGCTGTAAAATAATACTTTGTCTCTTTCCCGAACAATTGAAACGCATGGCGATTTAACTCATGTACAACAACAAGTGGATCTGTCACCTTCGTCATTAAACCGTGTAATAGCGAGCGAATCGACATGGCAACAAGGGCTGAAGCCACACCGTGTCCCATGACATCAATAATGATAAAAGCATATAAATGCGGGCGAACTTGTTGCCAAAAATATAAATCGCCAGACAACTGGGATGACGGAATATAATGACCGATAAAATGAACATCTTCATTATTCATTGGTTCTGGAAGCAATCCTTCTTGAACGAGACGCGCTACACGCAAATCTTCATTCATCTTTTTTTGCATCGTCCACATATGACGATAACTTTCCATATATGCTTCATTCGTTCTTTTCAGTTGATCCATCGTTTCTTTTTGACGATACGCTAACTGCACACGAGCAACAAGTTCGATCATTGTGAACGGCTTACGAATGTAATCAAACACCCCCGCTTTAAATGCTTCTTCTAGCTTTTGTTCATCATCACATCCCGTGACCATCAACACTGGAACATGTTGGAGTTGCTCATGTTGTTTCAACCGCCGACACCATTCAATACCATTCGTTCCCGGCATGCAAATATCCATTAAAATGACATCTACATGTTGTGAAAGTACAAATGCGTACGCTTCATCTGCATGTTCGAACGGATAAATGGAAATATGTTCAATATGCTCAAGCATCGCCTCCATCATTTCTAATGTCGGCATATAATCATCAACAATAACCACTTTCATTTTTGGCCGCCCTTTTCAACGTAATTTTCCTCTATTTCATTTATACACATCATACATTGAAAAAGGCTAGTGCAAAAATGAAAGTTTCGCAAATTTTTTATTTCCCGCTAAAATGAGGACGGCGCTTTTCTAAAAAGGCTCGAATGCCTTCCTCGTGATCTTTTGTTTTGCGCATATGTGCTTGATACACCGTTTCCATTTGCAACGTCTTTAACAATTGTTCTTCGCTTAAACGGGCATATAACTGTTTTGTCGCAATCATGGCACGAATCGGTTTAGATAACCATTCATTCACTTTGTGCTGAATCGCTTGTTCATCACCGATTTCATCAACGAGTCCCACTTCATATGCCTCTTGTGCACTCATTATTTTTCCTTCCCATATGATTTGTTTTGATTTGACATCTCCAATTTTCCGTTTTAAAAAGAAGTGTCCACCCCCATCTGGGATGAGTCCAATTCCAATAAAATTCATGGCAACACGGGCTTGCTCATTTGCGATAACATGGTCACAGGCGAGCGCTAAACTAAATCCTAATCCGGCTGCGGCCCCATGCACGTAACTGATCGTTAGTTTTGGTAATTGATGCAATGTAATAGCAATTTGTTTGATTGTGTCCATTACAGTTATGAATGAATGTTCATTCGTTGATTGCAACATCGTTTTAATGTCGCCGCCTGCACTAAACGCCTTACCGCGACCGCGAATGATGACGATATCCGCTTCGCTGTTTTCCACTTCCTTTAACGCCTCAAGCAATTCGAGCAACATTTGCTCATGCAAAGCATTTAATGCATCAGGACGATTCAATTCAATCGTTGCCACTCGGCCCTCATATGACAAAATAATATGTTCCACTCTCTCCATCCCCTCTCTCATTTGTTCGCTGTTCTTTTTCGACGCATATGAATAAAATCCTGCAAAAAACAAAGCGAGTTTTACATACGATTGTTGTCACCATAAAAAAAGACGACATTACCCGTCGCCTCTTCGTTTCGCATGCATCACTGTCTCATATAAACGTTTTGTTTGTTCACAAATATGTTCCGCACGACAAATGGCAGAAATGACAGCAATTCCGTCTGCCCCCGCTTCAATGACTTGCCGTGCTGTTTGTTCTGTAATTCCACCGATAGCAACGAGCGGAACGTGCTTTTCATAGGTGCGAATATGTTCAATCATCGCCAAACCACACGCTTGCTTTGCATCATCTTTTGAAACGGTCGGAAAAATAGGACCTAATCCAACATAATCAGCGTGAGCGGCAAGCGCTTGCCGCACTTCAGCAAGGTTGTGAACAGACACTCCTAAATATTTATCCCCTATTCGATCGCGAACACGCGCTGCCTCTTCATCATCTTGACCAACGTGAACACCATCTGCTTGTAAAGCAAGCGCTAAATCGACATCATCATTTACAATGAACGGAATGTTGTGATCTTTGCATCGTTCAAACAATTTCTCAGCTAAACGATATTTTTCAAGCCCTGTCAGCGCCTTCTTTCCTTTTTCCCGAAACTGAAACATCGTAATTCCACCTTGAATCGCCTCATCAAGCACAGTGAGCGGATCTCTTGTACAATCGCCACTCCCCATAATAAAATATAGCGACAACATATGTTTCATCATTCATTCCCCTCGAATTCGCGCATATGTATCGACTTCTTCTGCCGTCGTCTCATATAAAGCATTTAAAAAGGCAAGTTGAAAAGCCCCAGGCGCTTTTGCATGTTTTGCTGCTTTTTCGGCTGCTACCCCGTAGTAAGCGAGCGCTGCGACAGATGACTCGATTACATTTTCTCCCACACTAGCAAACGCGCCTAACACCGCGCTTAACAAGCAGCCTGTCCCTGTCACTTTCGTCAACATTGCATCACCATTTGAAACGATCGTTACACGCTCCCCATCTGTCACAATATCATCTTTTCCCGTTACAACAACTGTGCAACGAAATGTACGCGCCGCTTTTTTCGCTACATGCACGACATCGCCTTGAACGTCCCCTGCATCTACTCCTTTTGTACGCACTTGTTCTCCGGCAACGCTTGCGATTTCTGACGCATTTCCGCGCAAAATGGAAACGTTCACTTCTTGTAATATACGCTGCGCTGTTTTTGTACGGTATGCCGTCGCACCTGCTCCAACAGGATCAAAAATGACTGGAATATTTACTTCATTCGCTGCCTTTCCAGCAATAATCATAGCTTCTACGTCTGTTTCATTTAATGTTCCGATGTTTAATACGAGAGCGCGAGCCAAACGAACCATATCACTTACTTCTTCTTTTGCATACGCCATGACAGGAGACGCCCCAACAGCAAGTAAACCATTGGCCACAAAATTGGTTACCACGACATTCGTCATATTATGTACGAGCGGCGATTGTTCTCTGACGAGCGTTAGCCATTGTCCAGCTTTCATTATTCATTCCCCCCTTTAAAAATAAAAAACTAGTCGGACAGAATCGACTAGTTTGTACTTACAAAACATAGCCTACTTCCCTCCGCTGGTATAAACCAGATCAGGTTCAAAGGGTTGGAAAACTGATTGCGCGTTTTCCTCTCAGCCATCGCCATCCGGCACCCCTAGTAGTTTCGTTCATTCAGTTTTCTTTTATTCTAATACATTTTTCCTCGTCATTCAATATAAAACATTGTCAATTTTCGTTCACATTTTTGCATAAAGGTGTGATACATATCACTTACGCCGTTGTTATTTTTCCCTATTGTTAAAGTGTTAACAAGAAAAGGAGGGGTTTTCATGTTTTGTCATCAATGCGAACAAACACCAACAGGGGGATGCACGGTTGTCGGCGTCTGCGGAAAGGATGAAACGATTGCAAGCTTACAAGATACAATCGTATTTGCACTGAAAGGAATTGCTGCCTATCGCACACACGCTCACCAACTCGGATACACTGATCCATTTGTGGATACAACGACACATGAAGCGTTATATATGACGTTAACAAACTCTAATTTTAACGTACAAGAACATTTAGACATGGCAATGAAAGTCGGAAAAGCTGCGATTCGTGTGATGGAACTGCTCGACCGGGCACATACAGAAAGACTTGGCATTCCTCAACCTGTTCGTGTATCCCAAAATAAAATCGAAGGAAAATGTATTCTCGTTACGGGACATAACTTATTTGCACTTGAACAATTATTGAAGCAAACAGAAGGAAAAGGGATTAACATTTACACGCATTCCGAAATGCTCCCAGCACACGGTTATCCGCAATTAAAAAAATATAAACATTTAAAAGGAAACGTCGGAAAAGCATGGTACGACCAACGTCGCCTATTCGAAAAATTCCCTGGTGCCATTTTAGCAACAACAAACTGCGTCATGCCGATTAAAGGTTCATACGCTGATCGCATGTTTTCATATGATGTAGCAGGATTAGAACATGTACAAAAAATTGAAAACGATGATTTTACACCACTCATTGAAAAGGCGCTACAACTTCCAGAAGCGAATATCGAATCAGACGAAACGTTAGTTACTGGCTTCCATCATGAAACAGTTATTCAAATCGCACCGGAGATTATTCAAGCTGTAAAAGAAGAAAAAATTCAGCGCTTTTTCGTGATCGCAGGCTGTGACGCTCCTGGGAAAGGTGGTGAATATTATCGCTCCCTAGCGACATCTTTGCCAGACAACACTGTTATCTTAACAACGTCTTGCGGAAAGTTTCGCTTTAACGATGTCGATTATGGTGTTGTTCCTGGCACAAACATTCCACGGTACATTGACTTAGGACAATGCAACAACTCGATTTCAACAGTGAAAATTGCGATGGCGCTTGCGGAGGCGTTTGAATGTGAAGTGAACGAATTGCCTGTTAGCATCGTCCTCTCATGGTTCGAACAAAAAGCGGTTGCTGTTTTGCTCGGATTGTTTAGTTTAGGTATTCAAGATATTCGAATTGGACCAAAAGCACCCCATTTCGTTTCTGAAGGTGTATTGCACGTATTGCAAGAAATGTTCGGTCTTAAACTGATTGGCGATGTCGAAGAGGATATGCGAGCTATGTTAGCACACTAAAAGGGCTGACCTCTCCAGCCCTCTCTTTATATTCACGAAGCTTCATCCAACCACACGCTCATATTAAACCCTTTTTCCGTTACGTAGCCATCAACGCTCCATATTCGTTTTTTCGCTTTTTTCGCTTGCTCTTGCGCACGATACAATCGCTCCACATATTTCGTATCAGGTTCAAATACATAAGCTACACGCGCAAGCCCTTCTTTTACAATTAATTCTTGATACAATGTTTGTTCATCTATCCATATGTACGCAAGCAGTCGACCGTAACGATCGTACGGAGAGGGTTTCTCGCTCAATTCAACAATTACTCGTTGATGAAGAAGAACGTCTTTAGCAAATTGTTTTGCCTCCTCACCGTATGCTTGTTTTTCACGATACGTTTCCGGCGTATCAATATTTAATAGACGGATTGTTACTAATTCTCCATCCTTTTTTATTTTTACTGTATCTCCGTCAACGACATGTTGTACTGTCGCAACAAAAGTTGTTCCTTTATCTTGTTGCGTGCAACCACCAATAAAGAACATTGTAACAACAACAATCATCCATTTCTTCATGAGTACATCTTCTCCCCTTCAAGATGTGAGATATCCGATTCACTTTCAATCTTCCAACCCTTTCCGTCGAACGAAACAATCGTAACGCTCGTTCCATATACGCGGCTATTTTCCCATAGCTGGGCGATCGTTTGCTGTTTCCAATAGACGAGAAGCGTACGAATGACCATGCCGTGCGTAACAACGAGAATATGGCCTTCCCGATGGTTTTCAGCAATATGATGAATAGCGGCAACAGCACGTTGCTGTACATCTAGAAACGTTTCGCCGACGCTCGGATGGTATGCGTTTGGTTCATGATAAAAGTGATAATGATTTCGCTCGTCCGTTTGAGCAATTTCTGCAATCGTTTTTCCCTCCCACCATCCTAAATGAATTTCGCGCAATCGCTCATCAAAATATAACGGGATATCACGTTGCTCTAAAACAATTTGTGCTGTTTCTTTTGTCCGATCACTCGGACTACAATATGCCGCTACAAACGGAATCGCGCACAACCGGTGATGTAAAAGCGACGCATGTCTTTTCCCTGTTTCCGTTAAGGGAGAATCTTTCCATCCTTGCATTCGTTGTTGTGCATTCCACTCTGTCTCCCCGTGACGAATGACATACAATGTTAACATCTAAGCCCCTCCTTCGAATAAACGAAAAAAAGCAAGCAACGATTGCTTACTTTTCATTATGTCATACGTTGTGAAATTTGCGCAAAAAATATAGACTCTAACGATTTTTCATGTTGACAAAGCTTAGAAACAGAATCATATATAAGCATTTGACCTTGATGAATAAAGGCAACAGTATCTGCAATTTCTTCTACAATTGACAGCATATGTGTCGAAAAGATGATCGCTTTTCCCTTTTCTTTTTCAGCTTGAATCAATCGTTTAAATTCCCATACCCAGTACGGATCTAAGCCGTTTGTCGGTTCGTCTAAAATAAGGAGTGGAGCATCAGCTAAAAGCGCTTGCGCAAAAGCAAGGCGCTGTTGCATTCCTTTTGAATACGTCTTCACTTGTTTATGCTGGTCATTCGTTAACCCAACAAGCTCTAAACATTGTTTCACACGCTCGACAGTTGCTCCTTGCCATCGGCCGAATAGAGATAATACTTCATAGCCAGTTAAAAGCGGAGGAAACTGCAGATGATCGGGCATGAAAGAAAACCATCGTTTGTCATCACTTTGAACTTGCTTCCCGTTAACAAATATATGACCTCTCGTTTTAGGAAGCTGTCCGATCAACATTTTAATAATCGTGCTTTTTCCTGCACCGTTGCCACCGCATAACGCTAGACATTGTCCTGGTTGAATAGAAAAAGAAATATTTTCTACTTTATTTTGCTCGTTATATATTTTCGTCAACTGTTTCACTTCAAGCATGATGTTTCCCTCGCTTCATCCATACGTTCATGAAAAGTAATGGCACAATTACCCATATACACGCGATTACAGCGAACGTAAATTGTCCACTTGTGCTTTCCGCCCATGTCGACCATTCATATAGTTGCGGTCCGAACAATGTACTGCTTTTCATTGCTGCCACTGTCCAAACACGCATCAGCTCAACTGGATTCAATATGATCGATAGCCCAAATAATAAGATTGTCCACTGTTTTGGAGCGACTGACAACAACGCTAATACGATAAATTCATAAAACAAAACGAAAAATGCCCAAACAAACAAGCTCACACCGAGTGCTTGCAAACGATTAGAGGCAATAAGCCCAATCCATAAAGCAATGGCTAAAAAAATGCTCGTTAATATGATTGTTAATACAAATGAAAGGAAAAAAAATGTTGACCATGTTCCTCCCGTCATAAAAAGAACGATGCTTGCACTTCCGTATCCAAATGCAATCACTGTCCATAACGATATGCAACTACCTACATATAGCCCAAGAGTCAACGAACGAATAGAAATCGGATATGTTTGGATAAGCGCTAACCGACCGTCCTCTTTTTCTCCCGCAATAAATAAACTGCCTGCTAATAATGAAACAAGGGGAACAAGTAAAAGAGACAAGTTTAATAATGCAGCCGTCGAACGTGTAAATCCTCCTGTAGCTTCGTGTCCGCTGCCAGCGATGACGGCTGATGATAAAAGCGCAAATAGCACAGCAAAACTTACGAGCCATTTGCTACGAATCATCACCATCCATTGATATTTCATTGCTGTATTCATTGTTCAAATCCCCACCGATGTTGTTTTAGTTGTTCATACGTCCACAACTGCCCTTGTCCTTCTTTCTCCATATACGCTTTTGCATTTTGTTCATTTGCAAATGAAACGACGCCATAGCTCATCGGTGTCCAATAAGTTGCATTGTACACGTAAACGGCTTGTTCAAGCTCAACCCATTCCCCATTTGTTACATCACGAACATATAGCTTAGCTATATCATCATCGTTTTGTTGATTCATCCATTCCATCATGCAACCAATATCATCAAACGTATAAACCGTTCCGTCTTTTAAAATCGCTTCTGTAGCATATTGCTCTGCCGCTATCCCCATATTACAAACGACGCACACATCTATATCCGGATTAATTTCTTTCGGTTCGTATGCGTTCTCTCCACTGCATGCAACAAGAAAACATAAAAACAACAGACTAGCGATTTTTTTCATTTTATTTTTCTCCTCCCATATTCAAGCATAGTCAAACTACTTAACAATAAGATGCTTCCAAACAACAACAGTTTCCATGACCATTTTTTTCGTTCGTTTTGCCTATCAGGAATATCCATTAACGGAAATCGATCTTCGCCTTGTGCTTGTGCTTGCGCAAAAAAGGACTCCGTTGTATCGAGAAGCGCTAACGCAGGACTTTGAAAATAAAATTGCACACTTGGCCATCGTTGTAATAATCGGCTATACATGGAACGAATACGATGAGGGGCATCTCCAATACCGTCGTCGTTCCAATCGTAAAACCGATACGTATCCCAATAGTTCCCCTTTTCCCCATCATCAAATACGATAGGTGCACCTTGAATAAGGGCATCTTCCATATTTCCTAAAAATTGATTTTCTACAACGATGGCATCTTTATTTTCATATAAGCTATGTAGCGCTCGATAGTTATTTATAAATTCATTACCCCTTATTTCACATTGGCGTGCATTTTGTAACGATAAAGCTGTATTATTATGACGCAACGTATTATTGTGCATCACGACATGTTCACTATCATAAATGAGCACTCCATATCCGCGATAGTCGAGTTGTTTAGCGATCGTGTTGCGCTCAATTGTAAACTGCTTTGACATCATCATCATAATCCCATTAATATTTTCGGTCATTACATTTTCTTTCGCTATTCCGCCTTCGGCATACATCAAATGGATAGCATAACGAGAAGCTATTATTTCATTTTTCTTCATCACTGTTTGCTTAGCCCAATCTAAATAAATACCGTCTTGCACACGTGAAATATGATTATCGCGTATAGCGACATGCTTTGTCTTCAACAGGTGAATACCGTTCCCGCGTTGAGCAAAGTGAACATCACGACCTTGAATAACATTATTTACAATGTTGATGTGCATTCCGCTCTCTACATAAACACCGTAATGGGTGTCTTCAATACGAACATTTTTCAACGTGACATGTGAGCTTTCTTTAATGAACACACCCGCTCCTCTTCCGTACCCACTTTGACGAATCGTCATTCCTTCTACATGAACATGAGAAGCACGAATGACAACGACGTACTCACTCCCCTCTCCGTCAATCACTACTCCCGGCTCAGCGATGAAGCGGATCGACTTATCAATAGTAATCGGTCCTTTGTATACGCCTTGCTTTATGATTAGTACATCGCCATCATTTGCCCCATCAATCGCTTGCTGCAAATGTTTATGCACTACTATTTCCTCTCCATATACTGTTTTGGCAGACAAAAGTGTAAACATACATATAACTATAAAACATAAACGGTACATGTTCATTCATTCCTTATTTTCATCGTTTATACGTCCACATTAATGTAAAATTGTGAAGAAAAAAGAAAATATATGTGAACAAAATGTAAAAAGAGGCGTCAATGGAGCGCCTCTTTCGTCTCGTTATGTTGTTCAAGCCATTGAAGCAACTTTTCTGCCTCTAACGACTGACTAAAGTAAAATCCTTGGGCAAAATCACAGTCCATTTTTTGCAATAATGATACTTGATCGTCACGCTCTACCCCTTCAGCGAGCACTTGTAAATCCAAACTTTTCGCCAAATGAATAATTGTATCAACAATCGTCGCATCTTTTGAATTATCTGTAATATCCCGAATAAATGAACGATCAATTTTTAATAGAGAAACAGGCAAGTTGCGAATTTGACACTCCCCATGACTAAAGTCAGGGGATTCTTGGGTCGTTAGCGTCCTCATCCATTTCTGGTTCGGACAACGCCCAAGTTCGGGGGTGTGTCATCACCCCATCCCTAGGCAGGTCATATAGACCCTAGGGCTGGCGGACTATCGCTTTACGCTACACCATCTGCCATAGGTGCTTTCATTATATTTAACGCACCCACTCGATCTCGATGAGTTCTATACCCACAACATTTGCACACATATTTTCGATCATTTGCTTTATTTAACGTTTGACATTTAGGGCATTTTTGACTTGTATATTTAGGATTCACATATTCAACTTTTATACCTTCCAAATTTGCTTTATACTCAATGTATTTAGAGAGGCGATAAAATGACCATGTGTGCAAATTCTTCTCGTTTTTACGGCTTGTTCTTGCCGTGTTTCGGATATTCGTTAACTTTTCAAGACGAATCACCGAAACATGATTTTCTTTTGCAAAATTGACAATTTGTCTACTAATTTTATGATCTTGGTCTTTCATCCATCGCTGTTCTTTATTGCCAATTTGTTTAATTTTCTTTAACTGTTTTGCTTTTCCTAATTGTTGTCGAAGAACTTTATATTTTCGTCGAATATATTTGTTTTGTCTACCATTTCCAAAAAATCTTGTTTTGCTATTACTTGTTACTGCTACAACAGGCACTTTTAAACCTAAATCTACACCCATTATATTTTCGTCATTGTTTTGTTTTTCAACAACTTTTACAGCTACTTGAGCCATCCATTTTCCCGACTTTTTAGTTATTCTTAATGTACCCAAGTTATTATTTAATTGCTGTTTTTGATAATCAGTTAATCATTAGCATTGCATAAATATAGTTAGAATTTTCTGTTAATTATTTTTTGTGAATTTGTGCCAAAAAGACAAAACCTAAAGAAAGGCGGCACTGCCCATTTGGTAAATATATACAGTTAAATCAGAGCGACAACGACAAAAGGGAGATTATGGACTGGCTCGCCCATCAAATTTTCGCAACCAAACATAAGCTGGTTTCCACAGAGCTCTCTTTAACCAACGAGTAATTCGAAGTAGGGATTTCTTACTTTTCATCTCCAATTGAATGAGAACATGTAAGCAATACGTGATAAGGGCTAAGAAAATTTGA
>NZ_FOJQ01000094.1 GCF_900111795.1 Anoxybacillus pushchinoensis
TTCTTCGTTGGGATATAAGCGATATTTGTATGCCCTTAACATAGATAAACTCACCTACCTTTCCTTTTGGGAGTGAATATAATTTCTTATTTGTTCTTCTGTATGTTCACTAACTGTTGCGACAAAATAAGATGGATTCCAAAGATGTCCTCCCCAAAGTTGTTTCTTTAACTCTGGGTATTGTTTAAATAACAACCTCGCACTTACACCTTTTAATGCCTTAATAATATCTGGTATATAATGCTGCGGACTACATTCTATGAGTAAGTGTATGTGGTCTAAATCTCCGTTGATTTCTTGTATCACAAACCCATTTTCTGCAGCAATCTTGTGCAATATGTCCACCAAACGCTGTTCTATTTTGTCAGTTAATATTTTGCGTCTATATTTCACACACCATACGATATGATATTGAATAGAATAGACATAACCTCGTCCGTAGTGTATTTTTGCCATATATTATCACCTAATTGTAGGGTAACATGTGCATGAGTGAAAATCAATTTTTTATCTGGTTTTATAGCCACATGATAAATAACATATGCTAGCGTCCTTACTCATGACTAAAGTCACGAGAATGCAGACGCATATTTTCTTCAAAAAAGAAATAATCAAAGAATATTTTAAAGATTGAAACTTTTTATAAAAACGACAAAATTTTTATTTTGTATGGTAGTATATATGCTGGTACGGAGACAACAAAGGAGGATCAGCATGTCGAAAAAAGATTTAATAGCTGTCGGTTTTATGTTATTTGCTTTATTTTTTGGCGCTGGTAACATGATTTTCCCTCCAGCTCTCGGGCAAGCAGCAGGGGAAAACATGTGGCTTGCCATCGCAGGTTTTTTAATTACCGGTGTCGGATTGCCAGTTTTAGCAATAATCGCGATTGCAAGAACAGGGAACGACTTGCAACAATTAGCTAGCCGAGCACATCCAGTATTTGGTGTCATCTTTACGATCGTTATGTATTTAGCCATCGGTCCGTTTTTTGGCATTCCGCGTACAGGAACTGTATCATTCGAAATTGGGGTAACACCGTTTTTGTCTGAAACTGTCGATCGCTCATTGATGCTAGCCATGTATACGGTTGTTTATTTTGTCGCATCACTTTGGTTAGCGTTAAATCCATCAAAATTAGTTGACCGAATTGGCAAGTTGTTAACACCTCTTTTACTCATCGGTCTTACTTTATTTTTTGTCAAAAGCATATGGACACCTATGGGAGACATTCAACCGCCAACGGATGCATATACAGACGCCCCGTTTTTTAAAGGGTTTGTTGACGGGTACTTAACGATGGATGCCATCGCAGCACTCGTTTTTGGTATCATCGTCATTCAAGCCATTCAACAAAAAGGAATTACAAATAAAAAACAATTAACGAAGCTTTGTATTCAGGCCGGGTTCGTGGCTGCTTCTGGATTAACGCTCGTGTATGTATCGCTCGCTTTTATTGGAGCATCGAGCGTACAAGCGATCGGTTATCGCAATAACGGCGGCGAAATCATTAGTCAAACCGCGACCTATTTATTCGGTCAAGCGGGTACAATCATTTTATCGATCATCATTATGCTTGCGTGCTTAACGACATCAGTTGGTTTATTATCTTCTTGCGCAAGTTATTTTTCGAAAATTTCGCCAAAGCTTTCCTATCGAACTCTTGTCATCGTGATGAGCGGCTTTAGCGCATTCACCGCAAATGTCGGTTTAACGAAACTCATTTCGTTATCCGTTCCTGTGCTTATTATTATTTATCCATTAGCCATTACCCTCGTCGCCCTATCGTTTCTCCATGACTATTTCAGGGGAAAACAAACCGTTTACATCGGGGCGCTCGCTGGTACGCTTCTCGTCAGCATCGTTGATGGACTGAAGGCAGCAGGATTTGATGTATCGTCCATCTTACATGTATACGAAAAAACATTGCCGCTCTTTGAACAAGGGATCGGCTGGCTTACACCAGCACTCATTGGCGGGGTCATCGGTTTATTACTAAACAAAACAAATCGTGTCACACGTACCGAAAGAAAAGTAAGTTAAAAGACGAGTGAAAGGACATCCTTTCACTCGTTTTCTTTTAGCCACTCTCGAATACGTTCAAATGCCCCTTCTTCGACTTGTTCGACCACAGCGATTGCTTTTTGTAATGCCAGTTCGTATTCGTATCTTCGAAACAGTTGTTCCGCTTCGTCTAATCCTTCTTTTACCACCTGAAAACGTCGACGATAGCGGTTGCCATACTGTATAACTCTTTCTGCTAATTGAGCTTGTTCAATCATTTCTTTTGTTTGATCATACACGTTTTGCACAAAAACGATCGCCTCATCTAACGCTTGATGAACCGCCTCCATATTCAATGGTTTTCCATCTAGCGTAAGGGAAACGCGTGTTAAGCTTTCGCGCGCTTCACTCACTTGTAACATATAAGACTCTGGCAAACCTGGGAGCTTGCTTTTTTTCACAAGTCGAATCGCTTCCGATAACTGCTTTTTCATTTCTGACAACTTCTCGCGCGCTGCTAATTCGTCTTTGCGTAACGCATATAAATGCTCGCGAAACTGGGCATGCTTCTCTTTTACTGTAGCAATTTGCGCTAAAATTTCTTCAAGCTCTTCACGAATAAGCGAGTAAGCTAAACGCTCCTCGGCCATCTTCGTTTGGATGAGCATAAAACGTTTCATTAGTTGTTGTACTTGCTTCTCGATTTGTCGATATTTATCTAAGTCGCTTTGCGATAAATGATAGCTTTGTTGCACAAATAATGTTTCATCACGCGTTTCCTTCGTTTCTTCTTCCAAATCGTAAAGCGTTTGTTCGATCTTTTCTGTTTCATCATGAACGAACCGTTCAGCATACACTTCTTTTTCTAATAAGTCGTACAACGTATCGACATCTTCTTGTGTTTCACGAAGGAGCGCTTCTGCTTCATCGACTTTAAGCTCTTCTAATAATGCAACCACTTGAGACACTTTTCCTCGAACCTCTTCAACCTCTTTATCAACCGGAAGATGGTCAAGCACATACCCTTTTTCTAACAGTTCACGATATCCCTCGACAATGTTGTCGAGTTGCGCAGGGATTTCAATTTGTGCGTCGCTTAATAAAAGCGGAATTTGTTCAATAAAACGGTTCAATTCATGTAGCTCGTTTTGAATAACCACTACGACTTCGCGAGCAGCCAAATAATTCCCTTCCGTTGTTAACTGTTCAAATGTCTGGAATTGGTTTTGAAGAGCATTTAATCGCTCCTCAAGCGCAACTTCTGTGCAACCAAATGCATGACGTTGAGTAAGCATCGCTTTTTTTACTTGACGATACTTTTCCTTCAGTTGCTCAATTTCTTCTCGATTTTTCTCTTCGCTTCCGACTAATTCTTGCAGTTCAAGTAAAATGCGTTGAATGCTTCCTTCAATGTCTTTCAGTTGTTGCTCCGTTTGTTGCAATGCATCTTTCGCTTTCATAAATCGGTATTTGACAACCGCTTCCTCAATGTCGAACAACTTTTCCTCTATATTCGGAAGCTGAACAGCAACAATATCGTCCCACTCATTTCGCCATTTTTCAAACAGCTGCTCTGTTTCCCCCATCATATTTAACGACTTAATTTTAGACAGTTCCTCTGGCACAGGTCGATTCATCAAGGAAATTTTCCATTGTTCTAATTCGTCAATTTGTTTATATAAACGTTTTCGATGTACATATGTATATGTAAGTCCTCCGATGACGAGGAGCGCACTAATCGCTACAAATTCCATAATGGGCCTCCTTGTTGTCAAACTTTCTTTTTTTATGGAGAAGGCATTTTCTTTTCAATGATTTTATGATACCATGTTAGCAACATTTTTTGAGCAAAAATTTTAATTTTTTTCCTAAAAAACGTGATTTTTGTCGAAGTTTGCGCCTAAAGGAGTGACTAATGTGCGCGATGGGCATATTCATACACCATTTTGCCCTCACGGAAGCGACGATGCGCTCCATGAATATATTGAAAGAGCCATTTCGCTCGGTTATACAGATATTTCATTTACTGAACATGCACCGCTTCCGAAAGGATTTATAGACCCAACCCCCTACCAAGATAGCGCGATGAAAGAGGAACAGCTAGCGTCGTACGTATCCATTTTACAATCATTAAAAAAACAGTACGAAAGACATATTCGTATTCGCATCGGATTAGAAGTTGATTTCATTCTCGGATATGAACAAAAAACGAAGGAGTTTTTAAATGAAATTGGTCCACAATTAGATGACAGCATTTTATCTGTTCATTTTTTAGCTGTCGGCAACGGCTATATGTGTGTTGATTACAGCGAGGAGATGTTTGGTGAAATCGTCGCCTCGCTCGGTTCCGTTGAACAAGTGTACGACGCATATTATAACGCCGTGTTAGCGTCCGTTGTTGCGGACTTAGGACCGTACAAACCAAAACGGATCGGTCACATCACGCTCGTTCGAAAGTTTCATCGGGCATACCCGTGTGAATATGATGCATCTAACATCATCGCACGTATTTTAAAAGAAATGAAATCCCGCCAATTAGAGCTTGATTATAACGGGGCTGGCGCAGTAAAACCACTTTGTCTAGAGCCTTATCCACCCCATTGGGTCGTCAAGGAAGCCGTCAAACGCGGCATCCCTCTTGTGTATGGCTCAGATGCCCACTCGGTCGCTGGCCTTCACCAAGGAATTGAACATATGTTGATGTATAAGGAGTCAACAACCCAATGACTAAAGTCATGGGCTTGTAAGCCCCATGTTGACCAGACCAAGGCTTGAAACAGAGCCTACGTTATAGATGTCATGACACGTTCGGGTGCTTCTCCAGCCCGTTCCTCTGTCGTGCAAGGTTAAACAAGCGTGGTGGGTAGCGCTAGTGTCTTGCACATAACAAGCATCTATAACATGGTCGAGGAGAATATGACCTGCTTTATGCAGAGGAAAGGGGAGAACCCTATGGTTTTTGTGTTAGACACAAACAAACGTCC
>NZ_FOJQ01000073.1 GCF_900111795.1 Anoxybacillus pushchinoensis
GGGCGTGGTAGTCGCTCTCGTACAAACCTAGATAGATATGGCTTCCCAAGAGGTTATCTTGCAAGACAAAAATTCTTCTTTGGTTTTCAAACAGGGGACATGGTTAAGGCTGTTGTCCCAAGAGGGAAATATCAAGGCGTTTGGTTTGGCGAAGTCGCATGTAGAAAGACTGGAAGTTTCGATATTAAAGGCAAGGACGGAAAGCGTATCGCACAAGGAATAAATTATAGATATGTCCAAGTCATTCAGCGATTTGACGGATATGCTTATGGAAAGGGGGTGGCGGAACTTGCGTAAGGTGCAATTCCTCGCCGTGCCTAAAGGCAGGGGCTTCCTTGCGTAAGTTTCGTGAGAAAGGGCGATCTCATTAAGAGGCCGCCCTTTTGTGTCATATAATAAAAATATGTCCATTGTTTATGTGAGCTTGTCCTTAGCGAAACGTTTTCCCGAACCGATGCGGACGCGACCAATCGTACCGTTTCGGTTTCGGCTCTACGTCTTCCGGTGAAATGCCTGTATACGCTTGTAATAATCGTTTGGCTTGAGACAACGGCATTTTAACAGCAGGGTTGCGATAAGAATCGTCCAACGTACCGAGATGAGGCAAATGCTTGAAGTCTTCTTTTGTTGGAGGTATGTGGAAGTAATACGCACCGATCGCCACAAGCACATCCGACTTTTGCTGGCTGTACTTCGGATTCCGGGAAAAGTGAAGCCCAACTTTTTTCGCTTTTCCTTCTTCGAGCATTTTTTCAATCGTTTTTCTCTTCAGCAAATACAAGTAAGAAGGATTTAACGCCGTTTTCGCATGACGGTTGACAGTAAACAAAGCGACCGATAAGTTTTCCACGGTGCATTCGACTGTTTCCATATTTACTCAACTCCTTTTTATTTTGATACACTTATATTATACACGATCGTTTATGTTTTTGGAAAATTTTCAATTTATTTTTTCCATTTCGCGATAAGGGGGGATTCCTGTTGAAATACGGCATTATTGATATTGGCTCAAATACGATGCGCCTCGTCATTTATGAACAAAGTAAAAGCGGTCGTTTACGAGAAAGGGAAAACGTAAAAATTGCCGCCCGTTTGCGCAATTATTTAACAGAAGATGGTGTGTTTACGGAGGAAGGGCTACGTGTGCTTTTAGATGGGCTTTTGACGTTTCAAGACGTAACGCGCTTTCATCGCCTGCACGATGTGAAATGCGTCGCGACCGCCACAATTCGTCAAGCGCGCAACCGCGACGACATCGTTCGCATCGTTGCTGAACGGACCGACTTTCGTATTCGTATTTTATCCGAATACGAAGAAGCATACTACGGTTTTTTAGCGGTCATTCAATCGACATCGTTTCACGAAGGGATTACGATTGATATCGGCGGTGGAAGTACGGAAGTGACGTATTTTTACAATCGTGAACTTGTCGATTATCATAGCTTTCCGTTCGGTGCGTTATCGCTAAAGCGCGAATTTGTCGCTGGGGATGTTCCGACGGATGAAGAATTACAAACGTTGCGGGGATACATTGAAAAGCAATTTCAATCGCTTCCATGGCTAAAACAACGAAAACTTCCGATCATTGCGATTGGCGGAAGCGCCCGCAACGTCGTACAAGTGCATCAAATGCTCCAAAACTACCCGATTGCCGGCATTCATCAATATGAAATGAATCGCGAACATATCGTTCAAGTGAAAAAATATTTGTGTGCTCTTACATTTGAACAACTACAAAAAGTCGAAGCGTTGTCGAAAGATCGGGCCGATTTAATTATTCCAGCGGTTGAAGTGTTTCAAACGTTATACGAAACAGTCGATGCGACGACGTTTATTTTAAGCCGAAAAGGGTTACGTGACGGCATTTTTTACGAACAGTTTGGGCCGATTATTTTTCCCAGCGTATTAGATGAAAGTTTTTTTGAATTAGCCCAAGACTACGAAGTAAATACAAACCACGTGCAGCACGTATTAAAACTAGTCATTCAACTGTTTGAACAAATGCGTGCGCTCGCTCTTTTCCCATTGACGGGAGAAGACCTCGTTTTATTAAAGCGCGCTACTCACGTGTTTTATTTAGGACAATATGTCGATGAAGAAGCGAGCAGTCAACATACGTTTTACATTTTAGCCAATCGAACGATCGACGGCTTAAGCCATCGTGACCGCGTACAGCTCGCGCTTGTCGCTTCGTTTAAAAATAAAACGTTGTTTAAACAATACGTCCAGCCGTTTCACACATGGTTTACACGCGCTGAACAAAAAAAGCTTCGTTTTCTTGGCGCCCTATTAAAATTTGCTTACAGCTTAAACGATACAAAACGAAATGTTGTCAACCGTCTGCAACTTGAACTTCAACAAGAAACGATCGTTATACACATTTTTTGTAATCAATCATTTAAAGCGGAAGAGTATCAAGCCGAAAAACATAAAAAACATGTCGAAAAAATGTTAAAACGACCGATTTTATTACAGTTTCATATGGAGGGATGAGGATGGATTTTAGTCATCCGCGTTATTACAATAACCGCGAATTAAGTTGGCTCGCATTTAACGAGCGCGTCTTGCAAGAGGCGATGGATAAGCGCAATCCGCTATTAGAACGATTAAAATTTTTAGCGATTTTTAGCTCGAACTTAGATGAGTTTTTTATGGTGCGCGTGGCGGGCTTAAAAGATCAAGTGAAAGCTGGTTTTAATAAGCCAGAAAATAAAGCGGGATTAACGCCGAAAGAACAGTTAAAAAAAATTGCGAAAAAAACGCATGAGCTTGTGAAATGGCAGTATGACATGTACAATCGAACGTTATTGCCGATGCTACGTGCTGAAGGGGTACATTTGCTTGCCCCAAATGAATGGAACGACGAACAAACAACGTATTTGCAGTCGTATTTTATGAAAAACATCTTCCCGGTGTTAACGCCGATGGCGGTCGATGCGTATCGCCCGTTTCCGATGTTGTTAAATAAAAGTTTAAACTTGGCGATCGTTCTTGATGACGATGAAGAAGACGACGATGATCGAAAAAAATTAGCGATTGTGCAAGTACCGGCTGTGTTAAATCGTTTTATCCCTCTCCCGACGAACAACGATATTCGCGCTTATGCGCTGTTAGAGGATGTCATTACGACGTTTATTCATACGCTATTTAAAGGGTATACGGTGCTGTCTGTTACGCAATTTCGCATTACGCGCAACGCCGATTTAACGATTCATGAAGAAGGGGCGCGCGATTTATTAAAAGAAATTGAAAAAGAGTTAAAAAAGCGAAAATGGGGCGCAGCGGTGCGGCTCGAAATGAGCAAAAAAGGGTTTGATGAGTGGGTGCTCGATTATTTGCTAGACGAACTAGAAATTCATGAAAAAGATGTATACAAAATCGACGGTCCGATTGATTTAACATTTTTGTTTTCGTTTTATCATGAAGTAGCACGATACAAAGAACATCTCGTGTTTCAAACACTCATTCCGCAACCGCCAAAAGATTTAGATGATGAGGAAGACATATTTGAAAAAGCGAAAGAAAGAGATTTATTGTTCCATCATCCGTACGAGTCGTTTGAACCCGTCATCGACTTTATTTCCGATGCGGCCGATGACCCGCATGTGTTGGCGATTAAACAGACGTTGTATCGCGTCAGCGGTGATTCTCCCATTATTGAAGCGCTCAAGCGCGCAGCGGAAAACGGCAAGCAAGTAACTGTCCTCGTTGAATTAAAAGCGCGCTTCGATGAAGAAAATAACGTCCAATGGGCGAAGGAACTTGAAAAAGCAGGGTGCCACGTCATTTATGGGATGACGCATTTAAAAACACATAGTAAAATTACGTTGATCGTTCGGCAAAAACAAGGGAAAATTGAGCGGTTCGTTCATTTAGGGACGGGCAATTATAACGACGCAACTGCCAAAATTTACACCGATTTCGGTTTCATTACGTCCAATGAACAATTTAGTGAAGATGCGACAAATTTTTTTAATTATTTAAGCGGCTACATGGAGAAGCCGGAGTTTCATCATCTTGTTGTTGCCCCGTTTGATTTGCGGCAACGGTTTTTACAGCTCATCGATGAAGAAATTCGTTACCATAAGCAATACGGTGACGGTCGCATCATCGCTAAAATGAACTCGCTAACGGATAAACAGCTCATCATGAAACTGTACGAAGCGTCGCAAGCGGGGGTACAAATCGATTTAATTGTGCGCGGCATTTGTTGTTTGCGCCCACAAATGAAAGGAGTAAGTGAAAATATTCGCGTCCGCAGCATCGTCGGCCGCTTTTTAGAACATAGCCGCGTCTATTATTTTCACCATCATGGGCAAGAACGCGTCTTTTTATCTTCAGCCGATTGGATGACGCGCAATATGGATCGCCGCATTGAAATTTTATTTCCGATTTTCCGTCAACAATTAAAACAGCGGCTCATTGACGCATTGCACATATTGCTTTCCGACAACGTGAAAGCGCGCGAACAAAATGAACGCGGCGAATACGATTATGTCAAGCGAAAAGAAGGGGAAGAAGAAATAGATAGCCAAATGATATTGTTTCAAATGGCGTATGATGTGGCAGATGATGAAGAATGAGGTGATGTGATATGATGAAAGAAAGCGGAGCGGTCGCCATAGGCGGAGCGTTAGGAGCGTTATGCCGATACGGCGTTGCGCTTCTTTTCCCGTTTCTTACATTTCCGTGGGGAACGTTGTTTGTCAATTACATCGGTTCGTTTTTGCTTGGCGCATTGACTTCTTACGTCGGAAAAGGAAAAATGGCTGAATGGTTGCGGCTTGCGATTGGTACAGGATTTTGCGGCGGATTGACGACGATGTCGACGTTTAGTAAGGAAACGGTCGTGTTATGGCACGAACATATCGGATTAGCGAACATATATGTGTTTGTTTCTTTCGTTGGTGGGTTGCTTTGTTGTTATGTGGGCGTATATGTCGGAGAACGGATGGGTGCAAGAAGTGTAGGTGAGGCGTCATGATGTATGTCGCACTTGGTGGCGCGTTAGGGGCGTGGTGTCGATACAAGCTTGGCATATGGCTGATGCGTTGGACGAAACAGTCACCTGTGCCTCTTTCCATTTTATTTATTAACTGGATCGGTTCGTTTGGGCTCGGTATCGCGCTTGCCTACGACGTCCAGTCGGTTGGAGTGACGGTCGGATTTCTCGGCGCGTTCACGACGTTTTCAACATTTAGCGTCGAAGCCATTCAACTCTTATCGCATAAAAAATATAAAGAAGCGCTTCTTTATGTCGGCGCTTCAATCATTGGGAGCATATGCTTGTTTCAAGCCGGGTTCATGTTATGACCCGGCTTTTAACGTAAACAACGTAAGTTCTGGCGGCGTTAAAAAGCGAAACGGCATGCGCGTCGTACCAAGTCCGCGATTGACATACAATGTGAGCTGCCCGATGTCATAAAATCCTTCAACATACTGTTTCGCAAGCGGAGGGGTTACGAGCGGGCCGATCCAAGGCAGTTGAATTTGTCCGCCATGGCTATGCCCGGACAGCTGCAGATGAAACGGATAGGCGCTCGCTTGCGTCGCGAGGTCAGGCTCGTGAATGAGCACGATCGTATACGTATTTTTCGGCATACGTTGCACCGTTTTCGAAAAATTTGGCTTACCGAGCATAAAATCGTCTAATCCGGCGACGACGATTTGTTCGTTTCCTTGCTTAATCGCTACCCATTCGTTGACGAGTAACCGAAACCCGCTTTTTTCCATCATCTCTTTATATATGTCCGTACCGTATCCGCCGTGATCGTGATTGCCGTAAATGCAAAACTTTCCTAAAGGGGCGTCGAGCTGTTGTAATAGCGCTGTCATTGTGTCAACATGTTCATATTTGTTCGGTTCATCAAGCAAATCTCCTGTAAAACAAATGACGTGAGGAGCGAGGCCGTTTATTTTTGTGACGATGCGTTGAAACTGCTCAACCGTATCATGATACCCTGCATGTACGTCGCTAAATTGAAGGAGGCGACACCCATCAAACTGTTTCGGAATGAGCGGATGAACGATATCGTATTGACGTACCGTCAACCGCCGCGGTTCAACATATTTGGCGTACATATAACCTGTCGTTGAAAGCAACGCCCCTTTGACAAGGAAAGAAAAACATGTTTTTAAAAAATCTCGTCGTTTCATGAGATCATACCTTATACGTAGAAATGTTCTTCACTCATTATAAAAGAAAAAAGTCGATAAAAACAGCAAAAACAATATTAAAAATTTTCTAAATATATAGTACAATAAAAAGTGAATGAATAGCCATTCATAAAAGGGGATGAGGAGAATGAACGGAAAAGTCATTATTGTGACAGGTGGTTCAAGCGGCATGGGGAAATATATGGCGAAGCGTTTCGCCCATGAAGGAGCGCACGTCGTCATTACAGGAAGAAGAAAAGAAGCGCTTGAAGAAGCGGCAGCTGACATCGGTGGAAGCGTTTTACCAATCGTTATGGACGTACGCCAACCGGAATTAGTCGCTGCAATGGTGAAAGAAACGGATGAGCGTTTTGGGAAAATTGATGCGCTCATTAATAACGCAGCAGGCAATTTTATTTGCCCGGCGGAAAAGCTATCGATTAACGGCTGGAATAGCGTCATCGACATCGTCTTAAACGGGACGTTTTATTGTAGCCGAGAAGTCGGGAACTATTGGATTGAAAAAGGACAAAAAGGATCGATCATCAACATTGTCGCTACATACGCGTGGGGAGCGGGCGCGGGTGTCATTCACTCCGCATGCGCTAAAGCAGGTGTGTTAACGATGACGCGCACGTTAGCTGTGGAATGGGGGAAAAAATACGGCTTTCGTGTAAACGCGATCGCTCCCGGTCCGATTGAACGAACAGGTGGGGCGGAAAAACTCATTTTATCGGAAGAGATGGAAAAGCGCGTGAAAGATAGCGTACCGCTCGGCCGATTTGGCACGCCTGAAGAAATTGCTGGCGTCGCTTCATTTTTACTTTCCGATGCGGCTGCGTATATAAACGGGGAGTGCATCACAGTCGACGGTGGACAGTGGTTGAATCAACATCCGTTTTAAAGCGACGTTTGCTAGCGTCGCTTTTTTTATTTTTGTTATGGTATAATGGGTGAAAAAAATTGGGGGAGGCGGCGTCGTTTGGATGCGCTAGACATTTTAACACACATCGATCAAGTCGTTCCGTATTATCAACCGATTTTTAGCGCTGACGAGCAATGCATCGTTGGATACGAAGTGCTCGGCAGATTTCAGCATGGCGATGAAGTTGTCAGCCTCGGTCCATTTTTTCACGACGAGACGATTCCAGAAGAATTTCGTATGGAAGTTGACAGCGTCGTGACGGCGAAGGCGCTCGATCAGTTTGTGACGGAGCGACCAGCACCGCTTATTTTCATTAACCGCGATGCAAACGTGTTAATGGTTGATCGAGGAGAATCGTTTTTACAGCTTCTTCTTTCATATAAAGAAAAAGGACTACAACTGAACCAAGTCGTCCTTGAAATTACAGAGCATCGCTTTAAAGGAGACGTACAGCAGCTCGGTCACGTATTGACGTATTTGCGTACGTACGGCATACAAATTGCCGTCGACAATATCGGAAAAGAGAGCAGCAATTTAGATCGCATCCGGCTGCTTGCGCCCGATTTATTAAAAATTGATTTGCACTCGTTGCGCACATCAGCAACGACGACATCGTACGACGACGTTCTTTATTCCATTTCGCTACTCGCGCGCAAAATCGGGGCGACGCTTTTGTATGAAGATATTGAAACCTCCTTTCAGCTACAATATGCATGGCGAAATGGCGGACGGTACTATCAAGGCTATGATTTGCACGAACCATCGCCTTCGTTTCTTCCAAAAGATTTATTAAAAGAGCGATTGCGCAATCAGTTTCATACGTTTATTCAACATGAAAAAAAGAAACTGCAAACGTTGTACGACATTTCCGAACAATTTCAAACGCGCATATCCGACCTTGTCGTGAAACATAAAAAAGCATCGTCGTTTAACGAACTTATTTCAAGTTTAGCTAAACATTTAAACGATTGCAGTTTTCGCATTTACGTTTGTGACGATGACGGCTTCCAGAAGTCTGCCAACATGTTTAAAAAAGGAGACGCATGGGAGCTGCAGCCGCAATATGAAATGAAAAATTGGAGCTGGCGTCCGTATTTTTTAGAAAATATCATTCGTATGCGCTCGCGCAAACGCGGTATTTTATCGGACTTATACAGCGACATTGAAACAGGGGAGACGATCCGCACGTATTCGTATCCACTTGATGAGCATCATTATTTATTTATCGACTTAACGTATGAATATTTATTTGAAAATAATGCTCATTTGTAATAAAACGTCGCTTGCGGTGGAAAAGTAAGCTTGAGGTCAACAACCCAACGACTAAAGTCATGGGCTTGTAAGCCCCATGTTGACCAGACCAAGGCTTGAAACAGAGCCTACGTTATAGATGTCATGACACGTTCGGGTGCTTCTCCAGCCC
>NZ_FOJQ01000041.1 GCF_900111795.1 Anoxybacillus pushchinoensis
ATGGAACGAAATGGACAGCTGATGCTCGTTCCTAATTACGAAGTCGAAAGCTACTGGGTGCGCCTCGAAGGATACGAGCATGTTCGAATGAGTGATGTGCTCGCATTGTATCACGATCATGCGACATGCGAACAGTTTCATAGCGAACTGAAAAGCGACTTAGATTTAGAGCGACTTCCATCAGGGAAGATGAAAACGAATGCGCTCGTGTTAGTCATGGGAGCATTCGTGTACAACCTTCTTCGTCTGATTGGACAAGATCTATTAAGCGATCCGAGACATCCATTACATCATAAAGTGAAACGCCGCCGCATCAAGACGATCATTCAGACGGTGATCACGATGGCAGGGCGACTCGTCCGCCGATCACGACAGATCTGGATGAAACTGACGCGAAGGAGTGGCTATAGCGAGCCCCTACTGAACGTCTATCAGAAATGGAGAGAGGCAAGATAACGAACGAATGTTCGAGCGCTGATGTCCAACGTCACTCCCTGGGCTTTTTTGTCTATTTTTTGGTTCGTATACCTAAAAAAGAGATTTGTTCCATTTTCGGAAATAGAGATGACATAGGTCATAAGCATAAAAAGGGTTTTATGGATTATCAATCCATAAAAATTACAACAAAATCAAAGTCGATTTCAATTCATCACGGATTCAGGAAAGAAATAATACAATATAGCCATGAGATTGAATATACGTTAACACGCTGTTCGCTTCCACTTCTCCATTCCCCTTTACTCTTCATTCAGCTTTACCCATTTTACGTTTGTATGTTGGAATGGTCTTTCTAACGTTGCGATCATGTTGGCGGGTGCATGTTCATCTGCGCCAATTGTTGAACCACTATCATGCAATACGATAATGGCTCCATCTTCTATACTGCTCATTAGTCGTTCATAAAGGCGATCAACACCTAATGAAGCATTCCAATCACCAAGAATATATGTCCATATGACGATTTTATACTTTTTTTGCATCAGCACCGTCCATATGTTTAAATGTCCCCACGGCGGACGATAGTATACCGGACGAACGCCTGTAATGTGCTCAATGACGCGTGCTGATCGTTCAAGCTCCCATTCCGTAACAAACGGCAGAAGAAACCAGTTGCTCGTATGATAATAATGGTGTAAACCGATCGTATGACCTTCTTCTTGCATTCGTTTGATCAGATGATCAGATATGGGTATTTTTTCGCCTTCCACCCAACAACGAAAAACGTCGCTTTTACATTGTGTTTTTTCAACAAATCAAGCAACTGAGGCGTGTACACCGGATCTGGACCATCGTCAAACGTTAATGCCCCACCGTTTTTCACCTTCTTTTGTACACGAAGTGAGAAAATGCGGACAATCAACGTTGGCAATATGCTATAAATGAAAAATAGTGCAATAAGCCATATATAAATCAAACGTCAAATCTCCTTTCTTAATTATACAAAAAAAATACAAAGAGTGTTTTTTAAAAACAAATTGATCTCTCTCCTCATCGACAACACGTGCAAATGTTGTCGATTTCCGGGGAAATTTCCCGAAAAAAAGGCGATGTTAGAACACATCGCCTCCATTGTACCATATGTCTTGACAACTACACAGGCTGAACCTCCCGATGGCTAAAGCCACGGGGTTCTTGTGTACTATAGAGCTTCTTCCATACCTTCGCATGGATACTGACTCTAATTCCACAAGACTTTCATGGGCAAGCACCTCACTGGTGCTTATCGCCCTGTGCGCCCGATTCAAGACGTTGGATTTTTCTTCTCTATAAGAGTAGTATACCATCTTTGACTACGTCAAAGCAATCGGTTCATCCCATGTCTAAAGACGGGCTACACCCTGCATGGGCTTTCTCCGATTGTACTTGTAATAAACGACAATGCCGTCACTTGTTATATAGTAAGGCTGATCATTTGGCATCTTTTTTACAACATCGATGGCATTATCAAAATACAAGTCATTTTCTTTTTTTATTTGTGCAATCACTTCGTTCGTAATCACTTGCTTATAGTTCGTTCCCTTTTTAAATAAATCGATAAGTTGTAACGATTTTCCTTCATGAAAATCAAAATTATTTGGCACTTTAACTGTCATTCCGTGCGCCCCACCTGTATAGCTATATAACGTAACAGGAATGCTTAAAATGCCATGTTGATTGTACGTCACTTCATAATTGCTGACTGCTGCATGCAATCGATATGGAAATCCTTCCTTTTTGCTTATTGCCATATTTTCTCGCGCTTGCTTTTCTACTTCACGCTTTAAATCAAGCGACTCCTTACGCAATAAACGATTGACTTGGCGCTGGAAAGATTGGTTGATCGATCCGGATACGATCGGAATATTCAAATCGACTTCCATCAGTTCATTTGTATATTTTATTTGCTTCGTTGTCACATGAAGTGGGTGGCTGTACGCTGTTAATATAAATAACATCAACACCATCATCCATATGTTTCGTTGTTTAAGCAAAATTTTCACCTCGTTTGTTTTACCGAAAGTTTGCGTTAAAACAAACGAATTTATGCATTACTATTATTTTAACATTTGTTTCACTAACTCTCGATTTCGCTCCTTAAACGCTTCGTGATGTGAAGATACCATCGCATACGGATCGGCAGTGGGTTCAATGAAACGTTTCGCACTATTTACCGCATTCGCTGCGTCTTGGAAAGCACCTGTAAGTAAATATAACTTTCCATCATATTTTGAAATATCGCCAGCTGCATATAACCCCGGAACAGAACATTCTCCTTTTGCATTTGTCGCAATATAATATTTGTCAACCATTTGAATGGGTAGTTCACTGTTGGTAAGCAATGAGGCATCTCGTTCATATCCGTGGCTAATAATGACATCATCTACATCGAGTTCAAACACATCGCCCGTCTCATGATTTGTCAATACCACTCGCTCAATCGTTTCATGGTTGGGGCTGGCAACTAATTTTGTAATGGACGTATGGAAAAAGCAAATGGCAGAACTATTTAATAATTGCGTCACTTGCGCCTCATGTCCTTTTAACGATTCATTACGATAAGTGACATATACTTTTTTCGCAATTGGCACGAGTTCATTTGCCCAATCAATCGCTGTATTCCCCCCACCCGAAATAATCACCGTTTTCTCTTTAAATTGTTTTAACGATTTCACCGTATAGTGTAAATTTGTAATCTCAAACTTTTCTGCTCCTTCAATTTGAAGTTTTTGCGGCTTTAATATGCCACTTCCTACCGCAATAATGATCGTTTTCGATATATGTCGTTGACCAGATGATGTTTGTAAAATGAATATGCCGTCTTCTCTTCGCTGAATCGTTTCAACTTTTTCATTTAATACAACGGTCGGATTAAAGGTAAGCGCTTGTTTAACAAGTTGTTCGCGTAATTTCTCTCCTGTAATCGGAGCATGCCCCCCAACATCCCAAATCATTTTTTCTGGATACACATGCAATTTTCCACCTAGCTGCGCTTGATACTCAATCAATTTCGTTTTCATTTCTCGAAGTCCGCTATAAAACGTAGCATATAGCCCTGCCGGCCCCCCTCCAATAATTGTCACATCATATACTTGTTCCATCGTTATCACCCTTAAATTTGATTATCATTCTCATTTAAATATACATCTTTTTTCAAACTTTTACAATGTAAAAAGACAGGCTGATGCCTGCCTATTTTTTACCTGTATAAATAAAAATCGCCTCACGGAAAAATTCCGCCGTTCCTGGTTGTTTCTGATCGTAGTATGCTTTAAATCGTTCATCATCCACATACATTTGTGCCAATCCTGCATGTGCTTCTTTTGAGTAATGGTCCCAAAAGTACCCTAACCATTGACGATGTAAATCGGCTGCTTTTTGGGCAAGCTCTCCCGCTGGGTCGCCAGTCAAAAACGCTTCATGCAATACGCGCAATACTTCTTCGCCAAGCTTTGTTACTTCTTCGTATTGTGCTTGCGTCATGTTTTTTACTTTTTCGTTTGCTTTGTTCACCTGTTCCTCCCCATATTTTTCCCGAATTTCTTTGCCATAGTTCCGTTCGTTTTCGTCAATGAGCTGCTGTTTAAACGCCTCAAATTTTTCTTTGTCGCTCATGATGATTCTCCCTTCTTTCGCTAATAGCGTTTTTTCGACATTGGCGATTAACGCTTCTAACCGCCGCCGTTCTGCCAAGAGTTTTTCGCGATGTTGCTTTAACGCCTGTACGTCGTCAAATGACGGGGACATGATGATTTGCTTAATCGTTTCTAAATCCACCCCGAGTTCGCGATAAAACAAAATTTGTTGGAGCCGGTCTACCTCTTTTTGTCCGTATATGCGATAGCCTGATGCATTAACCCTTGCCGGTTTCAACAGACCGATTTCATCGTAATACCTTAGCGTTCGGCTCGTCACCCCCGCCAATTTCGCTAACTGTTGCACCGTATATTCCACCCAATCACCTCCTGACAATTTCACTATAAACGTTTACGTAACGTCAATGTAAAGCGAAAAAATAAAAAAATCTCGCCATAAAAGCGAGTGTTATTTGACTAACCCATGTTTAGATAGGCACGAACATGCGTCTCATCGACATGAAGAAGAACGATTTCTTCCATGATTAGTTTTTTTATAAACTCGAGTTCTTTTTCAAAGGCTGCTTGACGCACTGGATCGCCTTTGACGAGCTTATAGGTCGGAAACGGAGATTTATGTGATCGAACCGTTGAAAAGTGGCTCAATTTTAGGTTATCAAATACACCATTTTTATATTTATGTGGTATAATATGGGCGATAATTTATTTTTTGATCTAAAGGAGGATCAGTGTTATGGGTGTTGCAATTCATACACCGAATTGTTCTGTAAGTAAGGGATACTCCAGTGGTTGGGGAGTAGGAGGGGGAGCAAGCTGCAGTGGTCCAGGCGCTAGTGTCTCTGCAAAAAGCAAATATGTAGGTGGAGAAGCGAAAGTATCTGTTGGGGAAGTTGAAGCGCATGCCAAAGCCAATAAAAAGGGGATTTCAATTGGTGGAGAGGCTACACTCCATAAATACTCATCAAGTATCGATATCAAGATCCCATTTACGAAGAAATCAATATCAATCAGTGGTTCTATAGGAGTAGGATCAATTGGAGCAAAATATGATATTAGTAAAACTAAAGTAAAAGCTTATACAGCCCTTGGTGTAGGCTTTGGTTGGGGAATTGAATTGAAAGGCTAGGTATCTGTATGATTATGAAAGATATTCTACCAATAGGTAGCGTAGTAAAATTAGATGGTATTAATTATTTGGTAATGATATATGGAAGAAATGTAGTGCAGTCTACTACAGGAAAACAATACGATTATGTAGGATGTCCTTATCCTCACGGATTTATCAATAATGCGTATAATATTTTCTTTAACAAGGACGCTATCGAAACATTGGTATTTAAAGGATATGAAAATCAAGAAGAGAAAATTCTGAGAACTAGCCTTTAAAGAATGCCGAAGGGAAGTTTACTTACGTAGCAGACTTCCCTTACTTAGTAATTATAATAATCATTCTTTGTAGCCTAAATAGTAAACTTCTTCGATATCATTAGCATTAAAAAATACATTATAATCATTAGAAGTAAAACCATCTGGATAAAAACAGCCTAGGTACCTATATTTCTTGTTATCTGTGCTTCGAGTGACGTTATTTCCATAAATCATTATTTTTTCATCTAGTTCCTTTAATTTAACTACTGTCCCTATAGGCAAAGAATTTTTATCGACTTCAGAGACGCTCCTAGTAGTTGCATTATTACAACCGGCCAAGATTACAAGAAGTAAAAACATAAAAGAAATTAGGATCTTTTGTGAATTCATTACTACATCCCCTTTCTGAAAATCTTATATACTTGATTATATTTTAAACATATATATATTAAAGTGAAAGGTTGTTTAATATTGAATATAACAAAATTTAAACTAGAACAAAATAAAATGTTCAATCTAAAAGTTCAAAGCTTTATAGGTAAGATATACTTCTTCTCCAAAATACTAAAGTCTCTTCAAAAAAGAGATGTGGTGGTAATTAAAAGAGAGAGAGGGATTCAAGACGGATATATCTTTTCGATCCTAATTGCAAGAAACAGCTATTTAGATAATAGTGAGCTAGTTATCAAAGATATCCAATTAAATAAAAATACAGTAAAAATTATATACGGCAACACTACATCAGAATCTACAAACAGTTTTTCTTATAAGGATATTAAGTATAATTATATTGCTTTTTATATTGAAAGTAGCGCAAAGTATATAGATATAGTTAATGAACAAGGAATCAAGATCCTAGAAACTGAAGAAGTAGGGGATATTCGCAAATGGTAAGTGCAATCCCAAACAATTGATATATACATCCAAATTGGCATTTTAACCTCTGATTCACACAGCACACCCCATGCGGCGTAACACCTCATCCGGGTGTTGTAGAACGTACTGTTCAAAGCGAGTAATGGATTGGGCAATGTCATTTTGATCCTTGTGAAAAACGTTGGCAATCACTTCATCTTTCAACCACTTCCACAGCCGTTCAATCGGATTTAACTGTGGAGAATACGGTGGCAAAAAGATGAAATGAAAAGCATCGCCTTCCTCGCCATCAAGAAAGGCTTGCACCATCTTGGCATGATGAATACGCGCATTGTCCAACACAAGCACGAGGAATCGGTCCGTATATTTCTCTTTCAATCGGCGCAAAAAGTCGAGGAACGTTTCGGCATTGGCGGATGATGCGCGATGAAATACCACATCGCCTTGTTGAACATCGACGGCGCCAAAAATAGAAACGTGGGCGTGGTGACCGTAGCTCGGGACTTGTTTTTGGTTGCCTACTTCTGCCCATGTCGTACGTAGCGCTTGATAGGCACGAACATGTGTCTCATCCACATAAAACAGCATGGCATTCTCGGTAATTAGTTTTTTTTTATAAATTCAAGTTCTCTTTGAAAAGCAGCTTGACGCTTAGCGTCTCCTTTGACGAGCTTATACGTCGGGCGTGTCCATGACAAACGCAAACGATGCAACAACTTGCGAATCCCTTCCCGTGACATGGAAACACCATAGGTTTGTTGAATGTAAGATTGTAAAATGCGCGTGTTCCATGACGAAGCGATGCCCCAGCCAGCATCCACAGGTGTAGTAGTTAACACGAGTTGTCTGATTTCTTGTTGTTGTTCTTCCGTAAGAAATGGCACGCGACCAGGTGGTAAGCGACGATCGAGTAGATGATCGAGCCCACCTTGATTAAACCGCGCAACGTAGAGGGCAACCGATTGACGGCACACATTGACCATTTTCGCCACATCTTTACCGAGGTGACCTTCCATGACAAGACGAACAGCGGTCACCCGAACACGGAGGGAAGCATCTTTGATTTTCCGTTCTTGTTTCCGAAGGGTTCGAGGTGTCCAGCCGTGATCATTTGTGATTTTCAGACGTTTCATGCCAATTCCGCTCCTTTTGTATAGAAATATTTAGGAGCAGTATAGCCATGAAAAAAGGTGTTCATACAGAAGTCATGGTTTTAAGGTGCATGTATATAGCTTATCTAGCGGAGTACCGTCAATATATTCATAAAAGACAAACCTTATGTTATTTAGGTGGCCATTGGGTATAATAAATGTTTCAACAATAGTGGTTGAAAATAAACACTGCTCCAGCTTGGTAAGTAAATGGGGAGAATTATAAACATGTGATGCCATAGGATATTTATCATAGTGAATTTTCAACGTAAAGTCCGATGAGTTACTATCTGAAATTTTTACAATAAATGCATCATCGCTCCAACGAGGTTCTTTTAGTACACTACACTTGTATTCCGAGTAATTATTATCCTGTAACAATCTATATATTTGTATAATATCGGTCGTTTTAGGAACTTCTCGAATCAAAATGTCCTTTATTTTCATTAGCAAGTTTTTGTTTTCGTTAGTTAACATAACCCTTCTGCCTCCCTTTCATTAAAAAAATTTATATTTAAATCCACTTTATGTAAAACTATAACAAAAAAAATCAATACTTTTTAACATAAAATTATCAATAAAATATTAATATTAACTTAAAAGAAAAATATAACCATTAACTACGGCGTTACATCTCTCAAAACTCCACACGAGAAAATATTTCGGTTGAAAAAAACAAAAAGTTCGTTTATTCTGAATTTTATACAACAAAATAATAAGTTCACGCAACAGGTGGTTCACACATGCTGTGAATCTTAAAAGGGAAGTTTGGTGAAAATCCAACACGGTCGCGCCACTGTGATGCAGAGCTGTTTATCATCATCCACTGTTTCACGCGAAATGGGAAGGAGATAAACGGCGATGAAGCTAAGTCAGGAGACCTGCCTGTTGTATGCACTTACGACCTACGCGTCATAGGGAGGAGTGAGGACATATGATGTTGAGGCACTTCACGTATCTCAATACGAGTTAGCTATGCCCTCCTTCTGTTTGGAAGAGGGCTTTTTTTGCTTGATTGGGATCAAATAACTGGAGGTGCTTGTATATGTTAATCTACAGTTCGAATGTAGGATATCCACGTATTGGAGAAAAGAGGGAATGGAAAAAAGCATTAGAATCTTTTTGGAATGGGCAAATAGACAAAGATCAATTCACAAAAACAATGGAAACGATTCGACTTGATTCGATTCGCAAACAAGTCGAGAAAGGAATTGATCTCATTCCGATCGGAGATTTTTCCTTATACGATCACGTGTTAGATACAGCATTTATGTTCGGATATATTCCAGAGCGATTCAAACAAATAGTTAATCCGCTAGAGCAATACTTTGCGATGGCGCGTGGCACGAACGGACAACATGCCCTTGAAATGACGAAATGGTTTAATACAAATTATCACTACATCGTTCCTGAAATCGGGCAAACTAAGCCGAAATTGGTGGAAAATCGGCTATTGCAAGAATACAAACTAATAAAAGAAACGTTCCATATTGAAGCAAAACCTGTGTTACTTGGACCGATTACATTTCTTTTACTTTCGAAACAATACGATCGCAACGAATGGCGAAAGCATCTTGCACACTTAGTTCCTGTTTATGTGGAATTGTTAAAACAACTAGGTGAGGCTGGAGTGTCGTTCGTACAAATGGATGAACCGATTCTCGTTCAAGATATAGACGATGATATCATCAACGCATTTCATCATGTATACAACGTTTTTCACCGCGATATACCGAACATAAATATTATTTTACAAACGTATTTTGCTAGCGTATCTCATTACCGTGAAGTTGTTGCTTTGCCTGTCGCAGGCATTGGGCTTGATTTTGTTCATGATGATGGCGAAAACATGGAAGACATAAATACTTACGGATTTCCGAAAGATAAAATATTAGTTGCTGGTATTGTCGACGGCCGAAATGTATGGAAAAGTTCGCTTGTGCAAAAAGCGAAGCTCCTTCATCATTTAGCAGGCGTTTCTGAACAACTGGTCATTCAACCGTCTTGCAGCTTAATACATGTCCCTGTCACAACAAAACATGAACATACGTTACCAACAGAACTTGCTAGTACTTTATCATTTGCGGATGAAAAATTAGATGAAATACGTATGTTGACAGAGCATATGAAAGGAAACGTAACGATCGACGAGCTAATCAAATACGATGAACAAACAACCGTTTATTTTTCCAAGTTCCGTCAATCTAAGCAAACAGACGATATCACAACCGTTCCATTAAACCGAACATCTTACAGCGAAAGACAAAAAGCACAACGAGCCCATTTGCAGCTTCCACTTTTGCCGACAACGACAATTGGCAGTTTTCCACAAACGAGCGACGTGCGCCAAGCTCGGATGAAATGGAAAAAGGGTGAGTGGAAAGACGAAAGGTACAAATCGTTTATCAAGAAAGAAATTGAAAAATGGATCGATATTCAGGAACAACTACAGCTCGATGTACTTGTCCATGGCGAATTCGAGCGCACAGACATGGTCGAGTTTTTTGGCGAAAAACTACAAGGGATGGCATGCACAACAAACGGTTGGGTGCAATCATATGGATCACGTTGTGTGCGCCCACCTATTATTTTTAGCGATATTGCCTATCAACAACCGATGACCATAGAAGAAACAGTATATGCCCAATCATTAACGACTAAACCTGTGAAAGGAATGTTAACAGGACCAGTAACTATTTTAAACTGGTCGTTCGTTCGCAACGATATTTCACGGAAACGTGTGCTCATTCAGCTCGCTCTTGCGATTCGTGAAGAAGTGCTGCAGTTAGAAAAAGAAGGAATACGCATCATTCAAGTCGATGAGCCAGCATTACGGGAAGGATTGCCTTTGAAAACAAAAAAACATGCATCGTATTGGGAAGATGCCGTTATCGCATTTCGTATCACGACCTCATCGGTGAAAAAGGAGACGCAAATTCATACGCATATGTGCTATTCACAATTTGAACATATGATGCACGTCATTGATGAACTTGATGCGGATGTCATCTCCATTGAATCGTCACGAAGCCATGGTGAACTTGTTTCTGTATTTGAAACATATGAGTATGAGAAGGGAATCGGATTAGGGGTGTATGACATTCATAGCCCACGCATTCCGACAAAAGAAGAACTAAGCGAACAAATCGAACGGGCACTTCGCGTTCTTCGTCCAGAACAATTTTGGGTCAATCCTGATTGCGGATTAAAAACTCGAAAAGAAGAAGAAACAATTGCCGCACTTCAAGTGATGGTAGAGGCAGCACGCGAATACCGCGAGCGTCTTTTAGCGTACGGAGGGATGAAATCATGGAAGTAAGCGTCGAGCAGTCAAAAACGATTCAAACGCGTCTCGTATTACCTTCTGATACAAACCATCTCGGCACGATTTTTGGCGGTACGGTTTTAGCCTATATTGATGAAATTGCGGCAATATCCGCCATGCGTCATGCACGAAAAGCAGTCGTCACCGTTTCGATTGACAAAGTTGATTTCATTTCGTCCGCAAAAGTTGGCGATATTTTAAAGCTTGAAGCATTCGTCTACTCGACCGGTCGCACATCCATGAAAGTATTCGTCAAAGTCGAAACAGAGGATTTATTTACAGGTGAACATCACTTAACAACGACATGCTTTTTAACAATGGTCGCCATCGATCAAAACAAAAAACCGACCCTTGTTCCAAAAGTCATCATCAGCGAACAGGAGGAACAAATCGTACAACTGTATCAGCAAAACAAACGAAACAACAAGGCATAGCATACATTCATATAAAAAACACACGTCCGATTACATACATCGTAATCCATGACGTGTGTTTTTTAAGCTTTATTCCACCGTTACCGATTTCGCCAAGTTGCGTGGTTTGTCGACGTCGCAGCCGCGGTGTAATGCTGCATAGTAAGCAATTAATTGCAATGGCACGACAGATGCAAGCGGCGTAAGCATTGGATGAACAGCTGGAATGACGAAACGGTCGTCCTCCATGTCTAATCCTTTCATGGAAATGATGCACGGATTGGCACCGCGAGCGACAACTTCTTTTACGTTCCCACGAATGCTTAAATTCACATGTTCTTGTGTCGCAAGTGCGATGACCGGTGTACCTTTTTCAATTAACGCAATTGTGCCGTGCTTCAATTCCCCGCCTGCAAAACCTTCTGCCTGAATGTAAGAAATTTCTTTCAGCTTTAGCGCGCCTTCTAATACAACATAATAGTCGACCGCGCGACCGATAAAGAAGCAGTTGCGTGTTGTCGCTAAATATTCACGTGCAATTTGTTCCATTTCATGTTTTGCATCACAAAGTGTTTCCATCGCATTCGCTACAATACCAAGTTCTTTTGTTACGTCAACATTCAATTCGATGCCTTTTGCTTTTGCAGTCACCGCAGCCAGCATCGAAAGCACTGCAATTTGTGCTGTATATGCCTTCGTTGAAGCAACAGCGATTTCTGGTCCAGCATGAAGAAGAAGCGTATAATCTGCTTCGCGCGATAATGTCGAACCTGGCACGTTCGTAATAGTTAATGATTTATAACCAAGCTCTTTCGTGCGCACGAGCACCGCGCGGCTATCTGCCGTCTCCCCGCTTTGTGAAATATAAATAAAGAGCGGTTTTTCCGATAAAAGCGGCATATTGTATGAAAATTCGCTTGCAATGTGCACTTCAACAGGGATTTTCGCCCAGTTTTCGATCAATTGCTTACCGACTAAACCAGCATGATAGCTCGTGCCGCACGCGACGATATATAAGCGATCCGCTTCATTAATCGCTTGCACAATGTCTTCATCAATCGCTAGTTCACCTTGTTCGTTGCGATATTTTTCAATTAAACGGCGAATGACAAGCGGCTGTTCATCAATCTCTTTTAACATATAGTACGGATACGTTCCTTTTTCAATGTCGCTTGCATCCAATTCCGCTACATACGGTGCACGCTCTACGACTTCACCATTTAGCTTTTTAATCGTCACACTTTCTTTTGTGACAATGACGATTTCTTTATCCATTAACTCGACGTATCGGTTTGTTACTTGCAACATCGCTAATGCGTCGCTTGCGACGACATTAAATCCTTCGCCTAACCCAGCTAAAAGCGGGCTTTTGTTTTTCGCCGCGTAAATGATGCCATCATTTTCTGCATCAATTAAAGCGATCGCATACGAGCCTTTCAATAACGAAAGCGTCTTACGGAACGCTTCTTCCACCGACAATCCGTCATTTACAAACGTTTCGACTAACTGAACAATAACTTCTGTATCTGTGTCACTTTTAAACGTCACATGTGCTAAATAATCGCGTTTTAACAATTCGTAGTTTTCGATCACACCGTTATGCACAAGCGTGAAGCGGCCAGATGCACTTTGATGTGGATGAGCATTCACGCGGTTTGGCACGCCATGTGTCGCCCAACGCGTATGACCGATGCCAAGCGGTGCATCTACATCTTCTGCAACGACGGCACGCAAATCGGCAATCCGTCCTTTTTCCTTAAATACATGTACACCTTTTTCATTTAATAACGCAATCCCTGCAGAGTCATATCCACGATACTCTAATTTTTCTAACCCGTACAATAAAATTTCTTTTGATGGTTGTTCACCAATATAACCAACGATTCCGCACATAAAAAATCCTCCCTAATGTTAGGGGCAAGAAGGGGCTCTTGCCCCTTAAATAATTGACTTGCTTACGATGAACGCTCTTTCCTTTGTGCAAAGAGTCGCCTCTTTGTTTTAAGAAAGAGCTTGCGGCTGTCATCGCTTCAGCCGGGAGGCATCCGCCGAACACTCGATAAACCTCCTCCTCGTCAACTAAGCTTTTTTCCCGTCCAAAGCTTAGTCCAGGCGCTTTTATACGATCGTTTCCGTCTATCCTCCTTTCACGTAAGATGTCAAACAACAACAGTTTACAACAACAAAGAGGCAAACGTCAATGTGTATCGCTTACCCCTGTATAAACAAAATATGCATAAATGGAATAAACCGTTCCATTTATGCATATTGTCTACCGAAACCATTATTGTGTGCCAAAACGCTCACGAATGACCGCTGCAATGCGCTCGACGTATTGATCGCAAAGTTCATTTGTCGGCGCCTCTGCCATCACACGAACGAGCGGCTCCGTCCCTGATGGGCGAACGAGAATGCGACCATTTCCAGCCATCTCTTCTTCCACTTCGCGAATGACACGTTGCACTTCTTCGTTTGCGATTGCTTCCTGTTTATCTGTTACTTTTACATTTACTAATTTTTGTGGGTATTTTTTCATTTCCCCCGCTAGCTCAGAAAGCGGCTTTTTCGTCATTTTCATAATGTTGACAAGCTGCAGCGCCGTCAACAATCCATCGCCTGTCGTGTTGTAATCAAGGAAAATAATATGCCCCGATTGTTCTCCACCTAAATTATAGCCGTTCTTTTTCATTTCTTCGACGACATAACGGTCCCCTACAGCTGTTTGCACACTTTTTATTCCTTGCGCCTCGAGCGCTTTATAAAAACCGAGGTTGCTCATCACTGTCGAGACGACCGTTTGATGTTTTAAGCGCCCTTGTTCATTTAAATATTTCGCGCAAATGTACATAATTTGGTCCCCATCAACGATTTGGCCATTTTCATCAACTGCGATTAATCGGTCGCCATCTCCATCAAACGCTAAGCCAACATCGGCTCCCTTTTCCTTCACAAACGCTGCTAGCGCCTCTGGATGAGTAGAGCCAACCCCTTCGTTAATGTTTAATCCATTCGGCGATGCCCCCATCGTAGACACATCAGCATCCAAATCGGCAAATAAATGCGTCGCCAACGACGATGTCGCACCGTGGGCGCAATCAAGGGCAACGTGAATTCCTGAGAAATCTTCGTCCACTGTCTGTTTTAAGTATTGTAAATACTTTTGTCCACCTTCAAAATAGTCATTTACTTGTCCTAAATCTTTTCCTGTTGGACGAGGTAATGTATCTTCTTCGCTATCAAGAAGCGCTTCAATTTCTAACTCTTGTTCATCAGAAAGCTTAAACCCATCTGGACCGAAAAACTTAATGCCGTTATCTTGAACGGGGTTATGGGAAGCAGAGATCATAACTCCTGCTTGTGCCCCTAGCGCTTTTGTTAAGTAGGCTACACCCGGCGTTGAAATGACACCTAGACGCATCACTTCTGCTCCGATAGAAAGCAATCCAGCAACAAGCGCTCCTTCTAACATATGACCAGAAATGCGTGTGTCGCGACCGATTAACACTTTTGGACGGTCTTTATCTTTCGTTAATACGTAGCCACCAAAACGTCCAATCTTAAAAGCTAGCTCTGGCGTTAATTCGCTATTGGCAATCCCTCGAACACCGTCTGTTCCGAAATACTTACCCATACTATCGCTCCTTTTGTCATTACTCATTTCTTGTAATACGAATCGTTGCTTCTTTTTGCGGTAGTTTCCAGCGAACGTTTTGAGGTCCGTTTACTTCAATAGGCACATCATGTTCACCGATACCTAATTCACTAACGTTTAAGTATACTTCAATATCTTTTAGTTGAATAGCGTCCAATACACGTTGAGCCCCTAAAGCCGTTAGCGTAATATTTCGATCGGCAGGATCGATAAATTCTGCCTTGTACGCGTCGTTTAGTCCGATGATTTCAATTGGAACTTGATCAAATGTTCTTTCTTTTTCCTGTTCAATTTCAATTAAAATCGTCACTTTCGCTGGATCCACTGCTTTGACTCCTTTTGGTACAGGTACATCGACTTGTAAAGTTGTATTGCTTGTAATATTGCTTAAATCGACTTCAATGCCGCTAATAAATTCGATGTCGTCAATTTTTGCTTTTGGTCCAAAAATCGTTACTTCACTCGGAATTACTTCCATTTTACTAATGCTTAATCCTTCGCGTAACGTTCCTTTTCGATCGATTTTTAATGGGACAGTTTTGCTTGGGCTTTTAATTGGCACAGTAATGTCAACGATAGACGGCTCGACATCAAGAGGCAACACATTTCCTTCTTTATCATATACCGTCACTTTCGACTCTCGCTCAATTGTTTCTTCAACTCCTTTTAAGTCTACACGTGCCTTTACTAATGCCACTTTATCAATTAATGTTTTTGCTCCCGTCACTTTCACAACATTTGGCTTCACAATTGGTTGTTCAGGCGAATAACCATCTGCAATTTGGGATTTATTAATGAAGTCGACTTCCACCGGAAAATCTTTTGACACTCGTTCATCAATCGTTACAGTGATTGTCGCTGGATCAATGGTGACACGTAACTTTTCCGAAATATTTCGGTATTTCAAAGGAACGGTATGCTGACCAATTGATAATTTAGATAAATCGACATACACTTCAAAATCTCGTTGCAGCTTGGTTGGCGTGACGATGCTTTTCGGTCCCTCAAGCATCACATTAACGGATTGAGGAATACCAGAAACAACAAGGTTTTCTTGATCATAATACGCTACAACTGGAACGTCCGTCACCGTTTCAACATCCGTTTGCCCAACCGTACTTCGTGACGTGCTATTCGATTGTGTTTCAATATTGACTGACACGTAAATCATAAGCGCTAAAAGCAAAGAAAAAATACGTATAAACCATGGGCTATTCATCCATTTATCCACTTTTTTTCGCCCTCCACTGCCAACGAGATGAAGAAGTCGCTTTCTGTTGAATGAGCTCTTTCGTCAACAATTCTCGTAATACATCTAACTTTAAATCACGGTAAAGCTCCCCGTTTTTCGTAACGGAAATCGCTCCTGTTTCCTCTGATACAACAACAGTAATGCTGTCTGTCACTTCGCTAATGCCTAGCGCTGCCCGATGGCGTGTGCCAAGTTCTTTCGAGATGAACGGACTTTCCGATAATGGCAAGTAGCATGACGCTGCAGCAATTTGATTTTTCTGAATGATTACAGCTCCGTCGTGAAGCGGCGTGTTTGGAATAAAAATGTTAATTAACAATTCTGATGAGACATGTGCTTGTAGTGGAATGCCGGTTTCAATATAATCGCCCATTCCTGTTTCTCGTTCAATGGAAATAAGAGCCCCGATTCGTCGTTTTGCCATGTATTCTGTCGCCTTTGTAATTGCATCAATGATGTGCGTTTGCTCTTCTTCTTCGGGCGTCGTGCTTCGCGAAAACAGTTTTCCCCGTCCTAACTGCTCAAGCGCGCGACGTAGCTCTGGCTGAAAAATAATAATAATGGCTAAAAATCCCCATGTAATAGCCTGATCCATTAACCATTGCAACGTACTTAATCCAACAAAGCTACTTACAATTCGAACAAGAATAATGACAATAATCCCTTTAAGTAGTTGCACTGCTTTCGTTCCACGCACAAGCATAATCAACTTATAAATAACAAACCAAACAACGAGAACATCTACAAATTTAATGAGGTAATTCACAAATGTTGGGAGCTCTCCAAATGGCATTCTTACACTTCCTTCACTCATTCTAATTGCTCTCACATGTAAAAAAAGCCATCAATATGGATGGCTATTTCGTTAATGTTTTGGCGATATTGTAACCGACTCTTTTTACATTATACCAAATCCAATCAAATACTTCATTAACTTCTTCAATTTGTCCAGTTACTTCTCCAGCGGAAGCTAAATATTTATGACCGTTAATGACGGTTACATTTCCATGTACTTCTCCTTCAATTTTAATATTGCCGTTGCGTACGACAATATCCCCTTCCACTACTTTTCCTTCTGGGACAATGACGGTATGATTTTGCACGATTAAATGTTCCTGTTTCGAAAATGAAAACTCGTTATCTTCTTGCCAAACTGCCCATAAGCTGCTTGTACTTAACAAGATAAATAGCGATGCGGCGGTTAAAAACGGATGATGAGTAAACCATCGTTTCCAGCGCACGCGACGTTTTTCTCGCGGTAAATTATACATCACTTTTTTTACAAAATCGTCCGAAGGAATAAAGTGTGAAACATTCTCAACAAAGGCCGCTGTTTTTTTCAACTCGTAAAAATGCTCTCGACATGCTTCGCATTGTTGAATATGGCTGCGCAATTGTTGTTCTTCTTCTTTTTGAATATCCCCGTCCAAGTAATTATGCATCCATTGAACAATTTTTTCAGAGCACGGCATTTGTCTCACTCCTTTTCATCATAAGTGGCCTAAATGTTTACGCAATGCCTCGCGGCCACGATGAATGCGCGTTTTCACTGTACCGATCGGCAAGTTTAAAATGTCACTAATTTCTTGTAGCGATAACTCGTCAATATATTTTAAAACGATGACAGTACGGTATTTCTCGGGCAGTTTTAAAATCGCTTCTTGAACCATTTGTTGCAATTCTAGACTCTCAAGCGCATCTTCTGGAGAGGCACTTTCATCTGCGAGTTGGGAGTACAGCGTTAGCCCGTCTGTTCCTGATACCTCTGCATCTAAATAAACGTCCGGCTTTTTTTTGCGAATACGATCAATGGATAAATTGGTCGCAATACGATAGAGCCAAGATGAAAATTTCATCGTTGGATCGTATGTATGAATATTAACATACGCCCGAATGAACGCCTCTTGGGCTGCATCTTCTGCCTCGTGACGATTCCCTAACATACGATAGCACAGTTGATAAATTTTATCTTTGTACATTTCAACAATATCAGCGAATGCACTTTGATCTCCTTTTTTTATCGCTTTAATACGTTGCTTAATAAACATGTCCATTCAATATTTACCTCCGCACGGGGGCTACTATTTTATACGAATAACATAAAGCAAAGTTCCATAAATCGCAATGAGTATGTAAATATTTTTTAAAAAATAGAGAGGGGACATCATGCCACCCTCTCATACAAGCTTCTCACCAAACAATGATCCCATCAAAGCGACAGCAGTTGCTGCTGTTTTATTACGTTCATCTAAAATCGGATTGACTTCAACAAATTCTGCCGAAGTAATGATCTGTGCTTCAGCTAACATTTCCATAGCTAAATGGCTTTCGCGATACGTAAGCCCACCAATTACCGGTGTTCCAACACCCGGTGCGTCATGTGGATCAAGTCCGTCTAAATCTAAGGAAAGATGCACACCATCTGTTCGTTCCTTCAAATAAGCAATCGTTTCTTCCATTACTTTTGTCATGCCGAGCCGGTCGACTTCATGCATCGTATATATTTTAATTCCTTTTTCTTTAATTAATTGTTTTTCCCCTTCATCTAGCGAACGAGCACCAATAATTACAATATGTCCTGGTTTTACTTTTGGGCTATAGCCACCAATCATTGTTAAAGCAGGATGACCAAGTCCTAAACTTGCAGCAAGCGGCATGCCATGAATATTTCCAGAAGGCGATGTTTCTTCTGTGTTTAAATCTCCATGTGCATCATACCAAATGACACCTAAATTTTTATAATGTTTAGCCACTCCCGCAAGCGTTCCGATCGCAATGCTATGGTCCCCGCCAAGCACAAGCGGAAAACGGCCTCGCGTCACGACTTCATCAACTGTAGCAGCCAGTTTTTCGTTCGCTTCCGCAACCGCTTTCAAGTTTCGTAATTTTGGATTAGTCACATCTTGTTCGCGCTCCGCACGACCAATTTGAATATCTCCCAAATCTTCGATATCATGGTTTAAACGCTCTAAACGTTCAACAACACCCGCATAGCGAATGGCGCTCGGTCCCATATCTACTCCGCGCCGCGTTTGTCCTAAGTCCATCGGTACACCAATAATCGAAATGTTCATCTTAGTTCTCCTCCCCTCGTTGCATCTGTATTTTATTGTACATGAGGAGAAATAGTTGGCTCAACTCGACAACTTTTTGAATATTTATTCTATGAATAATAACAAAAAAACCTTAGGCATCATCTTGCCTAAGGTTTCAACGATATGGAGCCTATCGGGATCGAACCGATGACCTCCTGCGTGCAAAGCAGGCGCTCTCCCAGCTGAGCTAAGGCCCCATGGAGCGGAAGACGGGACTCGAACCCGCGACCCCCACCTTGGCAAGGTGGTGTTCTACCACTGAACTACTTCCGCAAAAAGTGAGCCATGGAGGACTCGAACCTCCGACCCTCTGATTAAAAGTCAGATGCTCTACCTGCTGAGCTAATGGCTCATCATATACATGGCTGGGCTAGCTGGATTCGAACCAGCGCATCACGGAGTCAAAGTCCGTTGCCTTACCGCTTGGCTATAGCCCATTGATATAACTTCATGAGTTAACTTCTCAGAATTTACTTCATGAATTAACACCGCAGGATTATTTTGAGAATTTCTGAAGGAAATTCGCAAAATAATCCGATATTGATATGACAAAAATGTATGTAATCATTATGTGAAAACAAATGGTGGAGGGGGACGGATTCGAACCGCCGAACCCAAAGGGAGCGGATTTACAGTCCGCCGCGTTTAGCCACTTCGCTACCCCTCCGCAGATGGTGCCGGCTGCAGGACTTGAACCCGCAACCTACTGATTACAAGTCAGTTGCTCTACCAATTGAGCTAAGCCGGCGTAATCTTTAATTACTCTAGCCACATGATGTATATGGTGGAGGATGACGGGATCGAACCGCCGACCCCTTGCTTGTAAGGCAAGTGCTCTCCCGGCTGAGCTAATCCTCCATAAAAGATGACCCGTACGGGATTCGAACCCGTGTTACCGCCGTGAAAGGGCGGTGTCTTAACCACTTGACCAACGGGCCAATATGCGACATACAAGCTTCCAACCGGGCTTGAACCGGTGACCTCTTCCTTACCATGGAAGTGCTCTACCAACTGAGCTATGGAAGCACTGGCTCCGCAGGTAGGATTCGAACCTACGACCGCTCGGTTAACAGCCGAGTGCTCTACCACTGAGCTACTGCGGAATGATGCGTTAAAGTTAATC
>NZ_FOJQ01000008.1 GCF_900111795.1 Anoxybacillus pushchinoensis
TTTCGCGAAGAAACATTCGCCCAGTCTTTTTGTATCACAAGAAGCATCGTTTCCACACTGACGAAACACGAAAAAAACGTGTGGGATTCGTTATGTCTTCTGTTGACAGGCGAAAAGCTCGATCGTGTTCTTTCTACCACTTAGGGTATTTTCTATTACGGGGATGCCCTATTTGTGTTGCGCTTCTTTACATACTACTATCGGAGTGAATAGTTACAATAGAATTTTTTGATGTAGCTAATTAAATGAATCGCACGGTAAATATTGGGTTGATTTTTTTAAATTCCATTCTTTTTTTGTTTTTAATTCAAATAAATATTTGAATAATAAAAGAAATGGGGTATAATATATTCAAACGGAAATTTGAATATGAAAGGGGGGGATAATGAATGAGTAAGAAAGATACATGTGAAATTTATTGTTATGACGAAGAAAAAGTCAATCGAATACAAGGGGAATTGCAAAAAGAAGATATATCCAGTGTTGTCCTGTTGTTTAAAGCACTGGCAGATGAAAATAGGGCAAAAATTGTCTATTCACTTTGCCAAGATGAAGAGTTATGTGTATGTGATATTGCTAATATCATCGGGGCTTCTGTTGCAACCACTTCCCATCATTTACGCACCCTTTATAAACAAGGGATTGTAAAGTATCGAAAAGAAGGAAAGCTAGGATTTTATTCGCTGGATGATGACCATATTAAGCAGTTAATCATGATTGCGTTAGTACATGATAAAGAGGTGAAAGTCCGTGTCTGAACAACAAGCAAAATTATCTGAGAAAGAAATGAAAACCTACCGTGTTCAAGGATTTACTTGTGCAAACTGTGCGGCAAAGTTTGAAAATAATGTAAAAGCATTGCCAGGTGTTCGAGATGCTAAAGTAAACTTTGGAGCATCTAAAATTACCGTTTGGGGTACAACAACCATCGAAGAATTAGAAAAAGCAGGAGCCTTTGAAAACTTAAAGGTTCGGGAAGATAAAGAAAAAGCAGTCAAGCGTGAACCTTTTTGGAAGCAAAAAGAGAATATTAAAGTGTACATTTCCGCCGTTTTGCTTGTGATTAGTTGGTTTCTAGGGATGCAATACGGAGAAGAGCATATCTTTGCGGCAATTGGATATGCTGCAGCAATTTTAATCGGTGGATATTCGTTATTTATAAAAGGTTTCAAAAACCTAGTTCGATTGAATTTTGATATGAATACGCTGATGACAGTGGCGATTTTAGGAGCTGCAGCGATTGGTGAATGGGGAGAAGGTGCAACGGTTGTTATTCTATTCGCCATTAGCGAAGCCTTAGAGCGTTATTCCATGGATAAAGCTCGTCAATCCATTGAATCGTTGATGGATATTGCTCCAAAAGAAGCATTAATTCGTCGCGGAAATGAAGAAATGATGGTCCCTGTTGACGATATTCAAGTCGGAGATATTATGATCGTAAAGCCTGGTCAGAAATTAGCGATGGATGGAATCGTCATCAAGGGTACATCTACATTAAATCAGGCTGCCATTACGGGAGAAAGTGTTCCAGTAACCAAAACAGTCGGTGATGAAGTCTTTGCAGGAACATTGAATGAAGAAGGGTTATTGGAAGTAAAAGTGACAAAACGAGTGGAAGATACAACTCTTTCGAAAATCATCCATTTAGTGGAAGAAGCTCAAGCAGAACGGGCACCTTCTCAAGCGTTTGTAGATCGTTTTGCCAAATACTATACACCAGCCATTATCATTTTTGCTCTTTTACTAGCCGTTATTCCTCCATTATTTATGGGTGCTGATTGGAGCGAATGGATTTATCGAGGTCTAGCTGTATTAGTGGTTGGTTGTCCGTGTGCGTTGGTTATTTCCACGCCTGTTTCGATTGTAACTGCCATTGGAAATGCAGCGAAAAACGGGGTGCTAATTAAAGGTGGTATTTATTTAGAGGAAGCAGGAAACTTAAAAGTGATTGCTTTTGATAAAACAGGAACATTAACAAAAGGTATTCCTTCCGTCACCGATGTGGTCACTTATAATGGCAATGAAAATGAACTAATGACCATTACAGCAGCCATTGAAAAAGGCTCACAACATCCACTTGCTTCCGCCATTATAAGAAAAGCAGAAGAAGATGGATTGAATTTTAAGGATGTATCGGTTGAAGAATTCCAATCCATTACAGGTAAAGGGGTCAAAGCCAAAGTAAATAACGCAATGTATTATGTCGGAAGTCCAGGTCTTTTTGAAGAACTTCTTCCAAATGGCATCCAATCAGAAATAAAAGAACAAATTACAACCCTTCAAACACAAGGGAAAACGGTCATGATATTAGGGACGGAAAAAGAAATTCTGGCGTTAATTGCCGTGGCAGACGAAATAAGAGAATCATCCAAAGAGGTTATTCGAAAACTTCATCAAGTCGGTATTGAAAAAACGGTAATGTTGACAGGGGATAACCAAAGAACAGCCGAAGCCATCGGAAAACAAGTCGGCGTTTCCGATATTAAAGCCGATTTACTTCCAGAAGATAAACTGAATTTCATCAAAGAGCTTCGTGACAAGCATCAAAGCGTGGCGATGGTTGGAGATGGTGTGAACGATGCACCAGCTCTTGCAGCTTCAACCGTTGGTGTGGCAATGGGTGGTGCTGGAACCGATACAGCCCTAGAAACAGCCGATATTGTCTTAATGTCTGATGATTTAAGCAAATTGCCATATACGATTAAATTGAGCCGCAAAGCTTTAGCGATTATTAAGCAAAACATTACTTTCTCTTTAGGGATTAAGGCATTGTCATTACTGTTAATTGTGCCTGGTTGGTTAACGCTATGGTTAGCGATATTTGCGGATATGGGAGCAACATTACTCGTAACATTAAACAGCATGCGATTGCTAAAAGTTAAAGAATAGGCTCTTCACCACAAGTTGTACTTGATCATTTAAGGTAGGTGTGCATAGAGGGTACAAAAAATGCGAATTTTCCTGTATGGTAAAGGTGACCAAACCGAACCATGGAGGGAAATTCGCATGTACTCTCAATTTATCAAAGAACTCATCGATTGACCAGATGTTTTGATTCAAAAGGTGCGAAAAGAAGGGGAACGTTGGATTTTCGAACTTTCTCTACCCGAACAATGCCCGTTATGTCCTGTCTGCTTGAAGCGCACGATCAAAATGACAGACAAAAAGAAGCAATGGATGCATGGCTATGCTCAGCGAATCGGAATTTTTTGGATCGAACTTCCTGTCGAGCGCAGACGTTGTAGCACGTGTGGCGTGACGTTCAGCACGTCGTATCCAGCCATCTCTCCTCGAAGTGTGGCGACGGATGCTTTTCAGCGATGGGTCGCGCAATCTTGCATCGGAACATCCATTCAGGCGGTGGCTCGTATGCTCAAGCTTCCTTACACGACCGTTGAACGATGGTTTTATACCCATGCCCCTTCCTTCCTATCGAATGACGTCCAACCAAAGGCGGTTTGTGTCGATGAGTTTGCTTTTCGAAAAGGGCACGACTATGGAGTGGCGATCATGGATGCCGAAACGGGAGAAGTGTATGCCATGGAAGCAGGAAAGAACGAGGAAGCCATTGGGCGTGCATTGGCTCATGTATCTCGTTCCGTTCAGTATGTCGTGAGTGACTTGGCTCCAGCGATGAAAAAAGCGATTCAACGGGTTTGCCCAGAGGCGACATCCATGTCATTCAGCTGTTTACCGATGCGTTAGAACGTTGTCGCAAATATTTGGGCAAAGGAGGCAAGAAACACGGAAATGTTCGTTCCGTTTGCCGTTTATTGAGCCAATGCCCAGAGAAATTGACGGAGGAAGAACGTCAAATCATACGAGAATGGTGTAAGGAAAGCGATTACTTAAAGTCTGTTTACCAATCGCTCCAACATGTTCGCTATGTGTTCAAAAGCAAAGATGAGCAACAGGCGAAACGACGCTTGAAGGCTTGGATTCATCGGTATTTGTTTTGTCCTTGTTCCGTTGTTCGTGCCATCGCAAAATCACTCGTCAAACGAACAGACGAAATGATATCGTGCATTTTATCCCATTATTCGAATGGGAAGATGGAGGGAACGAATAACAAGATCAAGCTGATGAAACGTCGGGGATACGGATACCGAAATATCCAGCGTTTTGCACTGCGGGTTCGGCTGGAAACAGCTAACATACTTTCATGACAGGTGCAAGTACATCTTTTGGTGATGAACCAAATTTCCGATAATTTGGAAAAAAATAAAAAATGATTTGACATGTTTCTAGTAGCTTATGATATGATAGTGCTGTGACTTTTGAAATAGAAAAGAAGGGGTGGTTATGATGAGAAAGTTACGTAGCAGTATGTTGTTTGTCGTGTTGTTAGCATTTACAATGATTGTTACGGCATGTAACGGGGGGAACGAGCAAGGAAGTAGCGGAGGAGAGAAGGAGAAAGTCAAAAGCATTAGCATTTTAACAGGTGGTACAGGTGGTACATATTATCCGCTCGGTGGGGCGATGGCGAGCATCATTCAAGAGGAAACAGGAATTAACGCGAATGCTCAATCTTCAGGTGCTTCTGCGGAAAATATGAACACGTTAAAACAAGGAGAAGCGGAGGTGGCGTTTGCACAAACAGATATCGCTTCTTACGCATTGAATGGGGAATTAATGTTTGAAGGAAATAAAGTGGAAAACGTGCAAGCGATCGGTACGCTTTATCCAGAAACAGTTCAAATCGTGACGCTCAAAGGTAGCGGCATCGAATCAGTTGAAGATTTAAAAGGAAAGAAAGTATCGATTGGTGCCCCAGGGTCTGGAGTTAGCGCAAACGCACAACAAATTTTAGAAATTCACGGCATCTCTTTAAACGACATTAAAGTACAAAACTTATCTTTTGATGAGTCTGTTGACGGCATTCAATCAGGCAGCATCGATGCGGCGTTCGTTACAGCTGGTACGCCAACCGGTGCAGTTGAAGCGTTAGCTGCTCAAAAAGAAGTGAAAATTATACCGATTTCTGCTGAGAAAGTGAAACAATTGATTGAAAAATATCCGTTCTACGCGGAAGATACAATTCCTGCTGGTACGTATGGAATTGATTCAGACGTTACAACTGTGGCAGTTAAAGCGATGCTTGTTGCTCGCAAAGACTTAGATGAAGAGACAGTATACAATATTACAAAAGCTATTTTTGAAAACACAGATAAAATTACGCATGCGAAAGGAAAGCTAATTAAAGCTGAAACAGCGCTTGATGGCATCGGCAACATTCCGTTGCATCCAGGAGCCGAAAAATACTTTGCTGAAAAAGGCGTAAAATAACGGAAATGCGATGATAGACCGACGTTGCTCGGTCTATCGTTTCGTTTTGTTTAAAGGTGAATGGTGATGTCTTTGCTAAAACGTTTCTTTTTTTTGCCCCTGTTCATCATCCTTGCTTGCTTGTTCTTCTTTCCTTATAAGCAAGTAATTGCGTTTTATTTCGAAGATTCCGATCGTCTTATCGCATTTTTTCCGATCGCTGAATCGCAAACGTTTCAAATCGTTTATACACATTCAATTCATTTCACCGATGTTGTCGAAACATATACGATATTCGAAAAAGAACTCGTACTTACAGAGTTGATGTATGAGAACTTTGCGGTTGGAATGCCATCGAATGCGGAAGGGGATGAAGTGTTCGAACAAAGAGACGGGAAGTACGTCATTACAAATATGAACCGTCGCTTTCAGACGATTGATCTCCGCATCGGCCAAGTTCGGGCCAATCATCGCCTCATCTACAAAGGAAAAGAAGTTGTGCTCGGTGAGAAAATCGGTTATGGCAAGTGGGTGAGAATCGTTCCAACTCGAATCAGTTTATGGCAACAGTTGAAAGGAGTGAACATCATTGACGAATGAGAAGGTTGACGTATTATCAGCTGAGGAACAGCAAAAAATATTAGAAAAATACGATCCTGAATCGAATACGCGCAAATTGACAGGGGTTTTTCAAAAAGTTGTATTTGCGGGATTGTTAGCTTTTTCACTATTTCAGTTGTATACGGCTATTTTTGGCGTCTTTACTGCGCAAATTCAACGTTCCATTCACTTAGGATTTGCGTTAGCCCTCATTTTTCTTTTATTTCCTGCTCGGCGCGGAAAAAGAAAGAGCGGGAAACTTCAAGTAGCATGGTACGACATCGTGCTCGCTTTATTAAGTATTTACGTCGGTTTATATTGGCCGCTCCATATTGATAAGATCGTCATGCGTGTCGGCATGTTATCCGATCAAGATTTTTACACAGGCGTTTTGGCAGTTTTGCTTGTGTTAGAAGCGACGCGTCGCGCGGTCGGTTTGCCGATTACCATAATCGCGACCTTATTTTTACTGTACGGTTACTTTGGAGAAATGATGCCGGGCTTTTTGCGTCATAGCGGTTTGAGTTTGCAGCGTCTCGTGCAAACGATGTTTTTTACGACGGAAGGAATTTTAGGAACGCCATTAGGTGTATCGTCGACATTTATTTTCCTCTTCTTATTGTTTGGTTCGTTCCTCGTGAAAACCGGTGTTGGGCAATATTTCAACGATTTAGCAGTGGCGATTGCCGGTCGGAGCACAGGAGGACCGGCAAAAGTAGCCATCTTCTCTAGTGCGCTACAAGGAACGATTAGCGGAAGTTCTGTCGCAAACGTTGTGACGTCAGGGTCTTTTACAATTCCGATGATGAAAAAGCTCGGCTATAAGAAAGAGTTTGCCGGAGCGGTTGAGGCCGCAGCGTCAACAGGTGGGCAGTTGATGCCGCCAATTATGGGAGCGGCAGCGTTTCTTATGGTCGAGTTTATCGGTGGCGGGCTCACTTATTGGGATATCGCAAAGGCAGCTGCGATTCCTGCGCTTTTGTACTTTGCGGGCATTTGGATTATGACGCACTTTGAAGCGAAGCGCATCGGTTTAAGTGGACTGTCAAAAGAAGAAATGCCAAATCGAAAAGAAGTGTTTAAGAAAATATATTTACTTATTCCGATTGTTTCGGTCATCGTCTTGTTGATGGCTGGTGTGACTGTTACGCATGCGGCGCTATATTCCATCGCTATCGCCATCGTCGTCGGATTTATAAACCGCGACTCGAATATGAAACTTGTCGATATCGTTTATGCGCTTGTAGACGGAGCGCGGACAGCGTTAGGGGTCGCCGCCGCTACTGCAGCTGCCGGAATTATTGTCGGCATCGTGACAAAAACAGGTTTAGGGTTAAAGCTCGCAAACGGATTGCTTGATATTGCAGGAGGGCATTTATTGCCGACGTTATTTTTAACGATGATTGCGGCGATCGTTTTAGGAATGGGATCGCCAACGACAGCGAACTATGTCATTACGTCAACGATTGCTGCACCGGCAATTATTTTACTCGGTGTTCCTGATTTATCGGCTCATTTATTCGTGTTTTATTTTGGGATTATTGCAGATATTACTCCTCCGGTGGCGCTCGCAGCTTTTGCGGCAGCGGGAGTATCGGGGGGAGAACCGCTCCGTACCGGAGTTCAATCGGCGAAGTTGGCGATTGCGGCGTTCATTATTCCGTACATGTTCGTCTTATCCCCACAGCTGCTTATGATTGATACAACGATGACCGAGTTAGTTTGGGTTGTTTTTACAGCTATCATAGGGATGGTTTCGATCGGTGCAGGGATGGTTGGATATTGGATGCGCAGTTTGCATTGGATTGAGCGAGTCGTTGCGGTTGGCGGCGGTGTGATGCTCATTAACCCGACTGTTTGGTCAGATGTCATCGGTCTTGGCAGTTTTGTAATTTTACTTGTTTTACAATTCGTTTGGAAACGAAAATAGCTAGCTTACAACTGAAGAAAACAACAGAAAGTCAGCGTATGGTACGCTGACTTTTTCTATTGATTGGAAGTAACAAGAGTATATACATAAAATTCATTATTTTTAATCAAAAACATAATAAAGGAAAAGTTCGTCAACGATTTTATTCAAGCTTGGGTGAAAGTGATGAACGCTGACCGCTTTGACTTAAAACGAAAAAAGCAAAACAAACAACAAACGATGTCTAAACGATCATGATATGTCAGCTGTCGTCGAAACAATCGGCGGCAGCTTTTTCTATGTGCCATATTTGGAAAGATGAAAATAAAGTAAAATAAAAGATGAATAGAAGGTGGTAACGACTTGTAGAAAAAGAAGGGGAAAGAAGGATGAGACAAACGTTTCTCGGTTCGTTGTATTTATCGCTCGCGGCTAGCATTTGGGGTGGGATGTATGTCGTGAGTAAATATGTGCTCGATTATGTTCCACCCTTTACGCTCGTATGGCTTCGTTATGCGATCGCGTTTTTTGTATTATGGATGATTTTACGGCTAAAGCGCATCCCGATGCCGAAAGGAAAAGACGATTGGAAGCAGATCATACGTATCGGCATCGTCGGATATGTTGTTTCGATTTCACTCCAGTTCGTCGGGACGAAATGGTCGGATGCGCACACCGCGTCGCTCATTACGTCAGCAACCCCTGCGTTTATCGTCATTTTCGCTCGCTGGCTGTTGAATGAAACGGTGACGCCGCGAAAACTAAGCGCCCTTTTACTAGCAACGGTCGGAGTTGTTGTGATCGTTGGCTGGAGCGGAGGGGAGACGACGTCGTTTTTCGGGAACGTGCTACTCGTCGGAGCTGCGGTGACGTGGGCGCTTTTGTCTGTGCTCGTCAAAATGGCATCTGCGCGCCTTTCCGTATTAGTGATGACGACATACGCGATTTTTGTCGCCCTCATTGGCACAACGCCGATGATGGTATGGGAATGGCTAGAACGGACGTCACAAACGTTTTCGTTTTCGGTCGTGCTCGGGATTTTTTATCTCGGGATCGTGTCGACGGCAGGAGCGTTTTTTCTTTGGAATAAAGGGATGGAAATGATGGATGCGGGCGTCGGTTCACTCTTTTTCTTTTTCCAGCCACTTGTCGGTTCTTTATTCGGTTGGCTTTTTTTACATGAACAATTGCGCCTATCTTTTTGGATTGGGGGGGTGTTCATTATCATCGGGGTCGTCATTGCTGTTTTCGAGAAAAAAGAAAGAAACAGTCAGCGCCTCACACGCTGACTTTTTTCATGTCACACTGTCGTATATACCGTTAGCACGAGGACGGATATCAAGACGACGCCCGTGATGTTGACGCCGAGCCAAGAAGCAACGACAGCGCTTGTAAAACCAAAGATGCCAAACCACGGATCGTCTTGAATAAGAAATATACCCGGAATGATTAATGCGCCAAGCGTGGCGTATGGGACGTTTCGCAATACACCGCGCCAAAACGGCGGCAATTCGATGCGATGAAACAACGTTAATGGCAACATGCGCGGAATGTATGTCACAAGCCCCATGCCGAGAATGATAAGAAAAATGTTACTGTGCATATTCCGTCTCCTTTCCTTTTTCTACAACCCATTGAATACATATAGCGGAAATGATTGTAGAGATGACGATCGCCCATCCTTTCGGGACGTTGAGCCATAATAAAAGCACGCAGTTGATAGCACCAGCGCAAACGGCGAGCCATAGCGCTTTCCGTTCTGTTTTGACGGCAGGAACTAACAAGCCGACAAACATCGCATACAAGGCGACAGATAAGCTCACTTGCACACTTTCAGGTAAATAAGCGCCGACGATATGCCCGATCGCAGAGTTGATTACCCAACTGCTGTAGGAAATGAAAATGAGTCCGAACATGTATGAAGCAGAAACGGTGCCTTGTTTCATCGAGGCGACCGAAAACGTTTCGTCTGTAATGCCAAATGCGTATAGCGCTTTTTTCCATAGCGAATCGTTTTCTGCTTTTTCATTGAGCGATGCGGACATTAAAAAATGACGAATGTTTAAAATAAACGTCGTTAAAATGATTTCAAACGGACCGGTGCCAAGAGATAGTAAGTTGAGCGAAATGTACTGCGCCGCCCCCGCAAATACAATCATGCTCATAAGCGTCGTGTCCATAAGTGATAGCCCTGTTGATTTCGCTAATAAACCGAACGTCAGCGCAACAGGCGCATATCCGATCGCGATGGCGACTCCTGATTTTATACCGTGCCGAAACATATGTATCCCCCCCTTCTTTTGTATTTTCATAAAATTTTTTCTATTTTGCAAGGGCGAGATGATTAGTATGAAAAAAACGATGAATGCGTCATGATTCATATGAACCGACAGAGGAAGAGGAAAAAAGCTAGGAAGACGAACTGGTGCTCACAGAGGAAGCACGTCACGTGTTGCGCCGCATGTTACAGTTGGATATGTAATTGGATAGGCGTTGTATGGCGCCTATTTTTTATTTTCGATGTCGCGTTTTGCGCGGATGAAGGCGATGAGTTGAATGATTTCGTCTTCCGTCACGGCTTCACCGTCTACTGTCAGTCGAACCGTCGGGCGAGTGAGCTCAATCGACGGTTGTTCCTCGTCTGTTGCCCCGAGTAAGTAGTCTGTCGTTGTGCCAAACAACGTTGCCAGCTCCTTGACCGCTTCGAGCGACGGCTGGCGATAACCGGACTCATAGCCGGCGTATGTGCTTTTTGCGATATTGAGTTGATCGGCAATATATTGCAACGACCATTGCCTCTTTTTTCGCAATTCCGATAATCGTTTAGAAATCATCATGTTTCTCCCCCTTATTGTTGTTCGCGAAATGAATAAAAACACTTGTTATTTTCTTTTTTTCTGAATATAATTGAAGTGAATGTACGCGAATCGCGAACGAATGTATTTATAGTTTACAATACACGACACAAAGAATACAATAGATGACTTAAAATCGCCATATTTGAGGTAAGGACGGTAAACGTATCGCACAAGGAATAAATTATAGATATGTCCAAGTCATTCAGCGATTTGACGGATATGCTTATAGAAAGGAGGAAGCGGAACTTGCATAAGGCGCAATTCCTCCCCGTGCCTAAAGGCAGGGGCTTCCTTGCGTAAGTTTCGTGACGATAATGAAAAACATTTTGTTGCTTGCGACAGGTGGTACGATTGCTTCCGTGCCGAGCGAAGAAGGGCTTACACCAAAGCTGACGGCACAGGAGCTGACGAGCTACATTACGATTGAAAATCAGCCGTATCATTTAGATAGCCAAATTTTAATGAACATCGACAGCACGAACATGCAGCCAGAACATTGGCGAGACATTGCGGAGGCGATTTATGAGCAATACGATCGTTATGACGGCTTTGTCGTCACACACGGGACAGATACGATGGCGTATACGGCAGCTGCGTTATCATATATGCTTCAAAACGTGAATAAGCCGATTGTATTGACTGGCTCTCAAGTGCCGATCGGCTTTCCGAAAACGGATGCGAAAAAAAATATACACGATGCGCTTCGTTTTGCGTGCGAAGATGTGAGTGGGGTGTTTGTCGTTTTCGATGGGCGCGTTATTTTAGGTACGCGGGCAGTAAAAATGCGGACGAAAAGCTATGATGCGTTCGAAAGCATTAACCATCCGTACGTCGCTTACATTCATCACGATCGCATCAATTATCAATACGAACTGCCAAAGCCGAGCGGCGAGTTGCAATTTGATACGTCGCTTTGCCCGGACGTGTTTTTACTGAAGCTTCATCCGGGCACGAAGCCAGAAATATTTGATTACATTCGCCACTTATACCGCGGTGTGATTATCGAAAGTTTCGGAAGCGGGGGCGTGCCGTTTCAAGGGCGCAACTTGCTGCCGAAAATCAAAGAATTGATCGACGACGGAAAAGCGGTCGTCATTACGACGCAATGTTTAGAGGAAGGAGAAGACTTAACATTATATGAAGTTGGGCGGAAAGTGGCGCAAAACACAGTTATTTTATCAGGCGATATGAACACGGAAGCGATTGTACCGAAGCTCATGTGGGCGTTAGGGAAAACGACGAATGTGCTTGACGTAAAAAAGATAATGGAAACACCGATTGCCAATGATATGACAGAAAAAGAAGGGGAAAGTTGGGATGCATAAATGATGCAAACGAAAGCAGTACGAATCGAACGCGATTTGCTTGGTGAAAAAGAAATTCCGTACGATGCTTATTATGGCATTCAAACGATGCGTGCGGCCGAAAATTTTCCGATTACAGGGTATCGTCTTCACCGCGAGCTCATTCAAGCGATGGCGACCGTAAAAAAAGCGGCGGCGCTCGCGAATATGGAAACAGGTCAACTTCCGCGGCGCATCGGTGAAGCGATCGTAAAAGCGGCAGATGAAATTATCGCAGGACAATGGCACGATCAATTTATCGTCGACCCGATTCAAGGTGGCGCAGGAACGTCCATCAACATGAACACAAACGAAGTGATCGCGAATCGCGCACTTGAATGGCTGGGAGAGCGAAAAGGAAGTTACCATATCATTAGCCCAAACACGCACGTCAACATGTCACAATCGACAAACGATGTGTTTCCGACTGCCATTCATATTGCAGTGCTGAAGATGATCGATCAACTGCTTCAAACGATGAAACATATGCAGGACGTGTTCGCCGATCAGGAGAAACGGTTTGACCACATCATTAAACACATCATTAAAATGGGACGAACGCATTTACAAGATGCTGTTCCCATTCGGCTCGGGCAAGAGTTTGAAGCATACCGCCGCGTCGTCGCTCGCGATATGAAGCGCATCGCTCAGTCGCGCCAACATTTGTATGAAGTGAATATCGGGGCGACGGCAGTCGGAACGGGCTTAAATGCTGATCCTGCCTATATTGAACGCGTCATTTTTCATCTCGTTCAGTTGACGCGCTTACCGCTCGTGCGTGCAGCACATCTCGTCGATGCGACGCAAAATACAGATGCTTATACGGAAGTATCAGCTGCGTTAAAAGTATGTATGATCAACATGTCGAAAATCGCGAACGATCTTCGTCTTATGGCGTCTGGCCCGCACGCAGGGTTAGGGGAAATTACGTTGCCTGCCCGCCAGTCGGGGTCGTCCATTATGCCGGGGAAAGTGAATCCGGTCATGGCAGAAGTCGTCAATCAAGTGGCATTTCAAGTCATCGGAAACGATCATACAATTTGTTTAGCGTCAGAAGCTGGTCAGTTAGAATTAAACGTCATGGAGCCTGTGCTCGTTTTTAATTTGCTTCAGTCGCTTCATATGATGGACAACGTATTCCGCGTGTTTACAGACTACTGTTTAGCCGGCATTGAAGCGAATGAAGAACGGTTAAAACAACATGTCGAAAACAGCATCGGCGTCATTACGGCAGTCAATCCGTACATCGGTTATGAAGCGGCGTCGCGCGTGGCGAAAGAAGCGCTACAAACAGGGAAATCGGTGCGTGAATTATGTATCGAGTACGGTTTGTTGAACGAAAAGCAATTAAATGATATTTTAGACCCGTATGCGATGACAAGTCCGGGTATCGCAGGTAAACATTGAAGAAAATGATGAAAAGGAAGGTAACGACATGTCAAGCGGAGCAAACATGCACATCACAGTTCGGTTACAATTTGCGAAAAACGTCGCCTCTTTTAGCGACATCGCCACGGCGATTGGACAAGCTGGCGGTGATATTGTCGGCATCGACGTCATTTCCTCCAGCAAAACGCATACAGTGCGCGATATTACAGTAAGCGTCCTCGACTCGAAACATGCGGATGTCGTCGTCGATACGTTGCGCAAAACGTCTGGCGTGAAAGTCATTCACGTTTCAGATCGGACGTTTTTAATGCATATCGGTGGAAAAATTGAAGTAAAATCGAAAATTCCGATTAAAACGCGCGATGATTTAGCGCGCGTGTACACGCCGGGGGTGGCGCGCATATGTACGGCGATTGCCGAAGATCCAACAAAAGCGTATTCGTTAACGATTAAACGAAATACGGTGGCGGTCATTTCAGACGGAACGGCAGTATTAGGACTTGGGGACGTTGGACCGTATGCGGCGATGCCTGTCATGGAAGGAAAAGCGATGTTATTTAAACAGCTCGCCGGCGTTGATGCGTTCCCGATTTGTTTAGATACGAAAGATACAGATGAAATTGTGCAAATCGTCAAAGCGATCGCCCCGGCGTTTGGTGGTATTAATTTAGAAGATATCGCTGCCCCACGTTGTTTTGAAATTGAAGAGCGGTTAAAACAAGAGTTGGATATTCCTGTATTTCATGATGACCAACACGGTACAGCTGTCGTCTTGCTTGCAGGTTTACTTAATGCGTTAAAAATTGTAGATAAAAAGATTGAAAATATTAAAGTCGTATTAACAGGCATCGGAGCAGCAGGCATCGCTTGCACGAAAATATTGTTGGCGGCCGGTGTGAAAAACATTATCGGCGTAGATCGACAAGGGGCGATTCATCGCGGCGTCCAATATGACAATCCGTATTGGAACGAATATGCAAACATGACAAATCCAGAAAATATAAGCGGTTCGCTTTCAGACGTTATCGCTGGGGCGGACGTATTTATTGGCGTATCCGCACCAGGCATTTTAACGGTAGAAGATGTGAAAAAAATGGCGAAAGATCCGATCGTTTTTGCGATGGCCAACCCTGTTCCAGAAATTGATCCAGAAGTGGCGGAACCGTACGTTCGTGTCATGGCGACAGGCCGATCTGACTATCCAAACCAAATTAATAATGTTCTTTGCTTCCCGGGCATTTTCCGCGGGGCGCTAGATTGCCGCGCCATTGAAATTAACGAAGAAATGAAGCTCGCTGCAGCCGAAGCGATCGCCTCGGTCGTCACAGACGAAGAACTAAGCAAACATACATTATCCCGAGCGTGTTCAACAATAAAGTGGCAGAAAAAGTGCGCGAAGCCGTCATGAAAGCGGCATACAAAACCGGCGTCGCCCGCAAAGACGATATGATGTTCAAGTAAAACATGGCGTCATCGCGCCATGTTTTTTGCATTTTTTTCACATCAAAAAGTCAGCGTGTGAAGCGCTGACTTTTTTTACTATAGGCACTATATTAGTATTTCCTCAACATGTAGCGGAGAGGAATGATAGAGATGAAAATAATGAGCAATGCTGCAGGGGCAGCGAGATGATAAAGTGCTTCAGATGCGTCTACCCAAATTCTTACTGCTAACGTATCAAAACCTGGTGGGCGAAGCATAAGGGTTGCTGGTAGTTCTTTGATTGAACTGACGAAAACGAGGGCACCACCAGCAAGGATTCCCGGCAATATGTTAGGAAGAATAACTGTAAACATGACTTTCCATGGCGGATAGCCGAGACTTCGAGCTGCTTCATCCATTCTAGGCGAAACAAGGCTCAATGAAGCTTCTCCTGCTTGCATCGCTTGAGGGAGAAAACGAACGACGAAAGCAAGAGCTAACATATAGAACGTGTTATATAGCATCGGAATATGATTGTTAAAAATAAAGATGAACCCGAGAGCGACAATGACCCCTGGCAACGCATAACCTGCATAGCTCAATTTATCAATGGCGCTAGATATGACGGAAGGATAGCGCGATTTTAAATAAATGACCGGCAATGCAAGCACCATACAAAGAAGGGAAGCAAATCCAGATACCTTTAAACTATTGAAAGCAAAAATGAAAAAGCGTTCGTTTAAAGCGCCCATCCGAATACCAATGATCGACCAATAAGTTAAAACTGCAATAGGTAAGACGATTGCTAAAGAGAAGATGACAAAAACGAAAAAAATAGCTACTGGCTTCCATTTGCCTAATGACAATATGTCTGGCTCTTTAAAAGAGTTAGACGTTTGATAATACTTATTTTTCCTTCTCGTCCACGATTCCACCCACAAAATAAGAACGGTTAACACGATAAGCACTAAGCTTAAAATAGATGCCGAAGCAGTGTCAAAGCTAGCTCTCTGAAAATAAATAGCGGCTGTAAAAGTAACATAGCGTAACATGGCGATCGCACCAAAATCTGATAACACGTACAAAGAAATCAAAATAGCACCCGCGCCGATAGCAGGGCGAAGGAAAGGTAAGTTGACTTTCCAAAAAATTTGCCATGTACTTAACCCTTGTGAGCGAGCGATTTCTTCAAAGTTTCGATTCATTTTGCGAAGCGATGCGCTAGCAATTAAAAAGACGTATGGGTACGTAAACATCGTTAACACGAAAAAGACGCCCCAAAACGAATATATATTTAAAGGGTACTCCCCAAATGTCCGAACGAGCCAAGGCGTATCTCGCCACACGTCACGCGCCCATCCCGTCGGTCCAAAAACGATAATGTATGTGACTGCTCCCACATAAGGAGGAATGACTAAAGGTAACGCCAATAGCCATTGCCATACTTTTCTTCCGGGTAAGTCTGTCCGAACGACAATCCATGCGAGCGAAACACCAATCGCAAGCGCACAGGCTGTGACAGCGACCGTTAATGATAACGTGTTCCATAATAATTGCGGAATTCGTTCATCGAGTAGACGAGCCCATCGATCTGCCCCTGCAAATAGCGATCGCCAAATGACATAGACGATCGGAATCGACATAATTAAGGCGACGATGAGACCGAATACGAAAAGAATAATCCCCGGGGGATTTCCGTGCCAAATATCCATCCATTTTTTTTGCGATAAACGGCGGAAGGTTAGGGACATACGTTCCCTAACCTGGACATCTTGTTGCTGTGGTACGTGATTATTTTTATTGTTCATCATGTCTTCTCCTCACGCTCTACCGTTATTTCAGTTCGAGATCAAGACCCGCCTTCTCAATTAATGCTTTTGTATCTTCAAAGTATTGACCAAGTTCTTTCAATGGCATGCTTTGAACTTTTAAGTCGCTAATTTTAGTAGCATGTTTATATGGTGGATCCAATTTTGGATTAATTGGCAACTCAAGAGACTCACCAACAAATGCTAATTGATTTTCTTCTTTTAAGAGCCACTCAATGAACGCTTTTGCGTTTGCGGAGTTCGGACCGCCCTTAACAAGCCCAACACCAGCAGCGTTTAAAATGACACCCATTTCACCTTCGCCTTGATCTGGATAGATAAATCCAACGTTATTGTCTGTTGGCTCTTCTAATTGTTGATGGTAGTAGTAGTTGTTTACAAGACCGAATTTAAATTCTCCAGCTCCAACGGCACGACGGATATCTCCGTGACCTTGCATAATGGCCCCTGCATTATTCTTAATTGCTGTAACCCATTGAGACGTCTTTTCATCGCCCCACTCACGACGAAGAGCAGATACGTTTGCGATCATGCTGCCGTTTCCACCACGAGTGATCGCAAACTGTCCAGCCCATTTCGGATCCATTAGCTCTTCCATTGTTTTCGGCATTTCTTCTTCAGAAATTAAATCTTTATTGTAAATAAATCCGCGTGCTCGAACAGATAAAGCAATCCACGCATTGTCTTCGGCGCGGAACTGTGCGTCAATCGTTTCAGCTCCTTTTGCATCAAATCCTTCCAATATGCCTTTCATGCGTAAATATTCGAGAGCACCAACGTCGTTTGAAATAAAAATATCTGCTTGGACATTTCCAGCTTCTTCGATTAACTGCAATGGCTCTACTCCATGTAAGGCTAATACTTCTACACCTGTTTCTTCTTTAAACTTATTAAGCAACGGATCAACAAAGTTTTCATTACGAGATGAGTAGACAACGAGTTTTCCAGTAAGTTTTTGTTCATTTTCTGTATCTCGTTCCGGTTGTGAAGTTTGCTCATTTGAACTGCCGCATGCGGCTGAGAACACGAGCAAGAGTGAAGTGATGACAGATAGCATCAGTTTAAATGGCTTTTTCATTATGTATGTCCCCCTTTAACTTGATTAATATGATAATCATTATCAACACAATATGAAGTATACAGACAGTGAGAATCATTGTCAATAGATTTCAAAAAAAAAAAGCCTCCAGCCATTTTGGTAAGAGGCGAAGGAGACTGTTAATCGACTAGTGCGACGAGTTCAGGGGTAATGTCGAACGATACAACCGACCCAATTTCAACGTCTTGATCGATCGGTGCGTAAATAATGAGTGGATCTTCATCATTTGTTTGAGTTGAAAGGCGAACAAATAATTCTTGATACTCGCCACTGTACGTGATGCGCTCGACGATGCCACAATATTTTCCGTCTTTCGAAAGTCTACAGCCTTCAGGACGAATAGACACTTTCACATTCTCCATACGTCTTTCCAGCCGTCTTGGTAGACAAACTCGACCAATATGCGTATTGACGTGTTTTAAGTCGGGGCAAATTGTTCCATCTAACAAATTTGTTTTCCCGACAAATTGGGCGACAAAGCAGTTTTTCGGACAACGGTACATTTCTTTTGGAGTGGCGACTTGTTGAATAATTCCCTCATTCATAACAACAATTCGATCAGACACAGCAAAAGCATCTTTTTGATCGTGAGTGACGAGAATCGCTGTCGTATTCGTTTGGCGCAAAATGGCTGTTATTTCATGGCGCATTTTCTCGCGCAAACCGGCGTCGAGGCTGCTAAAAGGCTCATCCATAAGCACGACGTTCGGAAACGGAGCTAAAGCTCTGGCGAGAGCTACTCGCTGTTGTTGACCGCCTGAAAGTTCATGAGGATAACGATTGGCGAAATTGCCTAAGCCAACAAGCTCCAATACTTCCTGCGCCCGTTCTTTCCGCTCTTTTGCCGACCATTTATTCAATCCGAACATAATATTTTTTTCAATCGTTAAGTGAGGGAAAAGAGCATAATCTTGAAACACCATGCCGACGCCGCGCTTTTCTGGTGGCAGCGAAAAGTGGTGATTGTAAACGATTTGGTCACCGATGCGGATCATTCCGGCTGTCGGTTGTTCAAACCCAGCAATCATGCGCAAAGTTGTCGTTTTGCCACAGCCGCTCGGTCCGAGTAGCGTAACAATTTCTCCTTTTTCAATTTCAAGATTCATATTATCGACAGCTGGCTTTAATGAACGGTGATATATTTTTGTGACTTGTTGTAGCTGTATGAAGCTCATCGTACCCCTCCAACATGTGCCGATTCCCAAGTGGAAAACATTTTATTGAGAACGCTTTTCATTTTTACTAAACAAAATTGTAGCACATATTTTTCTTTTTGGTCAATTATTTGTCCTGCTTAGTTTGAGTCAAGATTTTTATAGGAAAAAACAATAGCACGTTAGGATCTGGATTTTTTTGTATATACCATTTTACTTTTTCTTTAAAATTTGTTATAATATAAAGTAGAGGACATCTTTCTTTCCGATTATGGTAAAGTAAGATGTTTTTTTCGTGGAAATATTGATTTCACAAAGAAATGGAGGGATTTCTCGTGAAGAAATACGCCATTGTGTATTGTGAACATCAATTTGGTTCCATGGATGGAAAAACAGCGAATGGGCTTGTGCGCGATTCAGGGCTGTATGACATTGTTGCGGTCATTGATTCGACAAAAGCTGGTCAAGATGCTGGAGAGGTACTTGATCAAAAGAAAAATGGCATTCCAATTTGTAAAAATCTTCAAGATGCAATCGCCTCCGCAAAAGAAAAACCGAACTACTTCATCTTAGGAATTGCTCCAGCGAACGCTTTTCTTCAAAAAGAGGAACGTCAAGTGATTATCGAAGCAATGGAAGCAGGGATGCATATCGTGAATCCCCTTCAAGAGTTTTTAACAGAAGATGAAGAAATGATGGCGCTAGCGAAGCGCTACGGAGTCACGATTCGCGACGTTCGCAAGCCGCGTCCGAAAAAAGAATGGACGTTGTTTACCGGACGTATTTTGCAAGTGAAAACACCGATTGTGGCGGTGCTTGGGACAGACGGCGCGTGCGGAAAGCGGACGACAGCGATGATCGTCGCAAAAGAAATGCAAAAGCGCGGCTATAAGACAGCATTTGTTGCCACAGGGCAAACGGGCTTAATTCAAGGAGCTTCATACGGCTTTGCGATGGATGCGTTTCCGCTTCAATATATGATCGGCGAACTTGAACGAGAAGTTGTGCGCGCATATGAAACAGAACGACCGGACATTATTATCGTCGAAGGACAAGGGGCGCTTAGCCATCCGGCTTACGTCAGCTCGGCTGGTATTTTAAAAGGCGCGCGGCCGCAAGCCGTTATTTTACAACATCCACCGAAACGAAAAGTGCTCGGCGATTTTCCGTTTGTCGACATGCCTACGGTCGAAAGCGAAATCGCATTAATTGAACATTTTGGAAAGACGAAAGTTGTAGCGATCACATTAAACCATGAAGGAATGACAGATGACGAACTGAAGCGAACGATTGATGAATATGAACGAACATTCCATATGCCTGTGACTGATGTATTAAAATACGGAGCCGACAAAGTCGTTGATCGTCTCATTGACTATTTCCCATCGTTACAAAAACGTGAGGTGGCGGTGTCATGACGGCGAAAGTCGAAATTGACTTACGGAAAATCCGTCATAATGCCGCAACGTTGAAAAAATGGTGTGAGGAAAAAGGAATACAAGTGACAGCTGTCGTGAAAGGGATAAACGGCGATGTTGAAATTGCCCGCGCTCTTGTTGAGAGCGGTATAACGAGTTTAGCTGATACGAAAGTGGAACGAATCGCCAAACTAAAATCGGCGCAAGTTCCAGCGACGTATATGCTCATTCGCACCTCAGCGTTGAGCGAAGTGAGTCAAGTCGTTCAACATGTCGATGTGAGCGTTCAATCGGAAATGGACGTCGTGCGTGCCATTTCGGCAGAAGCAGTCAAACAAAACAAAACGCATGCGATCATTGTGATGGTCGAGATGGGCGATTTGCGCGAAGGCGTCATGCCGAGCGATTTGCCGCTATTTATTGAACAGGCGGTGCAGTTGCCGAATATTGAAATTGTCGGCATTGGGGCGAACTTTGCCTGCTTTGGCGGCATTATTCCGACCGATCAAAAAATGCGTGAACTTTCCTCGCTCGCGAAGCATATTCAAAAACAATATTCGTTGTTTTTGCCGTACGTATCTGGTGGAAACTCCGCGAACTACTATTGGCTGAAACAGACGAAAGACGTCGGGTGTATTAACCATTTGCGATTAGGCGAGGCGATTTTTTTAGGACGGGAGACGATTCGTGGCGCTGCAATTCAAGGTTTATACGAAGATGCGTTTTGTTTCGTCGCAGAAGTGATTGAAGTAAAAACGAAACCGTCTGTCCCATATGGTGTACAAAGCCGCAATGCATTTGGCGAAACGCCGATATTTCAAGAACGAGGCATGATGAAGCGCGCCATTGTCGGCATCGGCCGCCAAGATGTAAACGTCAATGGATTAACGCCGCTTGCGCCCGTTCAAATCATTGGCTCAAGCAGCGATCATATGATTATTGATGCCACACGTACCGACATTCAAGTCGGCGACCATATTCGCTTTGCGGTCGACTACGGCGCGATGATTTCGCTCATGACGTCCCCGCACGTTCAAAAAACGTATGTACAAACAGATGAAAAAAACGGACGTTTCCCGACAAAAACATCGGCGTAAAAAGCTAGCGTGTTCGGCGCTGGCTTCAGACTGTTGACAAAATGGTTGTAAGGCAACTGCCTCACAACCATTTTGTTCCATTTTGATATTTGTTTTCCTCGATGAACCGACGAAAATAACGACATACATAAGTGAAAAAGAGGGGAGATGCCCATTCTCCATAGGTAGTTTGCTAATTTCTTTAAATTCATCGCAGCACAAACAAGCATCGCCTGCATCTGGTTTCTTTCCAATCCACGGTAATTCGTCCAGCGCAGACCATGCTTCTCTTTCAAATCTGCAAAATTTCGTTCGATTGTCTCTTTTCTCCTCTCATACAATTCTCGATGCTCCGGCACATATCGTAAGTGCTCGTAATCTTGCCAAACATGGCGTGTGACCACTTTCGTGTGGCTTTTGCTTTCTGTGCATTTTTCTAGATAAAGACACGTCTTGCACACAGATGGATTGGATTTATATTCCCGATAACCTTCCCGATTCGTTGTTGAATAAGATAACACTTGGTTATTTGGACAAAGGTAACAATCAAAATGTTCGTCATATGCAAATTCAGATTTCCGAAAGAACCCCTCTTTTATAACCAAAAAGAAGGTTATATCTGTCCAAAATATTTTATATGTATATTTTCCATTTTTGCTACTTCAAACAATAATTTTTTATCAAACTCGTCTTCCAACGGTTTTTCAAGAAAGATAATATCGATTTCATTTAATGGGGAATTAAGTAATTCATAAAATTCATTTCTCTCGTTGAGATTATCTATAAATACTCCTTTTATAACATAGTTTGTTTCTAATTGTTGTATTAAGTTATTTATAAATTCAATTGCTTCTTCCGTCTTTTCTGTTTTTTTTGTTTGGTAATAAATTACGACGTTTGCCACTTGTATCAACCCTTTCTTTTAGGGTATTGTAAAAGGCAACTATGATATTTTATCATTTAAACGACCATTAAACAACAAAATTTGCTACAATTGAATTAGGACTAGTGTTCGAAGGAGGTGTCAAATTTGCTATATCGTTTTATTGATCTTTTTGCAGGAATTGGAGGTATGCGGCTTGCCTTCGAACTGTACGGTATTTGTGTGTTCTCATCTGAATGGGATGTAAAAGCACAGGAAACCTATATGGCTAACTTTGGTGAGAAACCACATGGTGATATTAGACAGATTGATGCTAAGGATATTCCCGATCATGATATTTTGCTCGCTGGCTTCCCATGTCAGCCATTTTCTATTGCAGGTGTAAGCAAAAAAAAATCTTTGGGAAGACCACATGGATTTCTCGACGAAACTCAAGGAACTTTATTTTTTGATATCGCTCGTATTTTACAGGGAAAACAGCCACAGGCTTTCCTATTGGAAAATGTAAAAAACCTTAAAAGTCATGATAAAGGTAGAACATACAAAGTAATAAAAAATGTCTTGGAAAACGACTTAGGTTATACGGTTTACGATGCGATATTAAATGCAAAAGGGCTTGTTCCTCAAAATCGTGAGCGTATATATATTGTAGGCTTTAAAAAGCCCCTTAAATTTGAGTTTCCGAAAATACCTGAACAGGGACCACCACTAAGAAGCATCTTGGAAGAGAATGTAGATGATAAATACACATTAAGCGACAAACTTTGGGAATACCTACAAGCATACAAAGAAAAACATGCTAAAAAAGGAAATGGTTTCGGTTATGGGTTAGCCAATTTAGATTCATATTCCCGTACTCTTTCTGCCAGATACTATAAGGACGGTTCAGAAATTCTGATCCCGCAAGAAGGGAAAAATCCGAGAAAATTAACTCCACGCGAATGTGCGCGCTTGCAAGGATTTCCAGATTCTTTTAAGATTGTAGTTAGTAACACTGCTGCATATAAGCAATTTGGCAACAGTGTTGCTGTTCCCGTTGTTAAATTGATAGCAGAAAAGATGATACAAGCCATAGAACGGGATGAAACAATTGAAGACAATCTGGAAGAGGGTCGGGCCGAGTATGCAACAAAATAATTCTGAAAAACTGACTAATGCTATTGAGGCGGCCAAGAAATTTGGTCGCTTTTATTGTAAGTTTATTTCTGCTAATGATGTTGATTTGACAGGAGCACATCAAGTAGGACTTTACATTGCAAAACAGGCTTGGAATATCTTTTTTGAGGAGAAAGGAGTAAAAGGGGAAAATAAAGATAAGTTTATAAAAGTACATATTGACGGTTATCATCCTTTTGAAAGCCGTGTGATTTATTATGGAAGAAGAACACGAAATGAATATCGAATTACTAGGTTTTGGAGTAATTCGCCTTTTGATAAAACAGAGCAGGTAGGAAACTTAATTATCTTTATTCCAATGGACATGGAGAATTATAAAGTTTATATCTTAGACACAGAAGAAGAGATTGAAATATTTATAGATACATTCTCTTTATCTCTTATGGATAATAATGCAGTATACAATGGAGGTAAAGTAAAAGATATTGACTTATCAGCAAAGTTGGAAAAAGAAATTGAAGATGTTGCTGCTCAATTTCATGATTTCCCTGAAACTATTCAACTTGCAGAAATAGCAAGAAGAATACATCAACATGTATACAAGAAAAAGCAATTTTCACCAGACAATATTATTTTAGAGTGGGTGAAAACAGAATATAGTGTATTTAGATCGATTGAAAGAAATGTTTATAAAGACTATCTAACAAAACCTTTGAATGATTTAGAGACATTAATTACTATTGCAAACAGTGTTATAAATAGAAGAAAAAGTCGTGCAGGAAAGTCTTTAGAACATCATGTTGATTTCTTGTTATCTTCATACAATATCCCATTTAGTCATCCCGGCAAATCTGAAGGAAATAAAAAACCAGATTTCTTGTTTCCTTCAAATGCTGCATATGCGGATATGTCATTTCCTGAAAACAATTTGATCTTTTTAGGAGTAAAGACCACCTGTAAGGACAGATGGAGACAGATACTTAATGAAGCAAACAGGATAAAAGAAAAGCACTTATTAACACTTCAACAAGGGATATCTCCAAACCAGTTGGATGAAATGGCTGAAGAAAAAGTTATTCTAGTTGTGCCAAAACCTTATCACTCATTGTATCCAGCAGAATATCAGGATAGATTATGGACCGTTGAAAAATTCATTCACTATGCAGAAGAAAAATATTCGTTGATATAAAAGACCTTTACGGGTCTCAGACTGTTGACAAAATGGTTGTAAGGTAATTACCTTACAACCATTTTGTTCCATTTTGATATTTGTTTGGTTCATCACCACAAAATGTACTTGACAAGCAATACGGTTTCTTGTACAAAGATGTGCAAAAACCATTGATTTACTGATTTTTCCTCACAATCGTAAATAGGGTATGTTCAGAAAAAAATCAAGTACAACTTTTGGTGAAGAGCCATATTGTGTTTATTTTTACAATGTTAGGAATATAACCATATCTCTTCGCTGAACTCCGTTTCTTATTTGTGCATCATTTTTTTTGAATATACTGTTAAAAAATGTTGTAAAACGCTTTCATTTTCGTGTATAATACCACTAAACCGGTTTACTTACTAAATCGATTTAGTAAAGGAGAATGAATACGTTGCAGAAAGTGACGATGGCTGATGTAGCGAAGCTAGCAAACGTGTCAAAAAGTACAGTATCGCAATATTTAAACAAGAGATATGAGTACATGAGCGAGGAAACGAGAAGACGTATCGCGGGGGCAATTGAGCAACTACAATACCGCCCAAACGTCATTGCTCGAAGCTTAAAACAAAAATCAACAGCAACGATTGGTGTAATCGTCTTTAACATTTTGCATATGTTAACGACACAAGTGTTGCGGGCGATTGAGGATATGTGTCAACAACATGATTTTCATGTCATCGTTTGTAATACAGATGACGATCCTGAAAAGGAAAAAAAATATATTGATATGCTATGGGCGAAGCAAGTGGATGGATTTATTATTTTTCCAACAGGAAAAAATGTCGATTTATATAAAAGAATGATTGAAGCAAGATTACCAGTTGTATTCGTTGACCGAACGGTTGAAGGAATCGATGTAGATGCTGTTTTATTAGATAACGAACGTGCTGTCCAATTGGGGATGCATTATTTAATTGAGCAAGGATATAAACATATTGGACTCGTAGCACCACCATTTGCGCCACACGTCATTCCGCGCACAGAACGGATAAATGCATTTCGGTATGCGTTGCGTGAAGCAAATCTTCCAATCAAAGAAGAATGGATCATTACCGAGCAAGTAAAGCACATTTCGGGGCGACTAGATGCGCTTTTGCAACGGAACAAACTGCCTGAAGCGATATTCGCCATTAACGATTTAACATTGATGGAGGTGTTGACGTTTGTCAAAAGGCGTCAACTAACTATTCCACATGACATAGCACTTATCAGTATTGACGACGTTCCGTTTGCGTCCATTTATACTCCTTCACTAACAACAATTGCCCAACCAGCTTTTGAGATGGGGGAAAAAGCTACGGAACGGCTGTTTATGCAAATGGGCGGCGAGATTTCTCCCCAAATGTTTCGGCTTGCTCCAAAGTTAATAGAAAGGGATTCAGCAAAGAAAAGAGGAGATAAAGGTGAATAGTAGCCAAGTCGTCATCGGAATAGATATTGGCACGACAAGTACAAAAGCGGTTATTTTCGAAGAGGATGGACGTATTCGAGCAATGCATGCGGTAGAATATCCGATGCTCCACCCACAACCAGGATGGGCGGAACAAGACCCATATATTCTTTTTTCTGCCGTCGTACAAAGCATACAAGGAGCTATATACAAAGGGAATGTTTCAGCGGAACAAGTGAAAGTGATTGGAATAAGTGCAGCGATGCATTCATTAATTTTAGTCGACGAGCATCATCGTCCGTTGACAAATTGCATTATTTGGACAGATAATCGCAGCAGTAAGCAGGCAGAGCAATTGCAAAAAACAAAAAGCGGAATAGAGATATATAAAAAAACAGGCACACCGATTCATCCGATGTCGCCGCTTATGAAATTGATGTGGTTCAAAGAACATGAGCCACATGTATTCGAACGAGCCCATAAGTTTATTTCGATTAAAGAATATGTATTACATCAGTGGTTTCATCAGTATGTTGTCGATTATTCAATTGCCTCGGCAACCGGCCTATTTTCTTTACAGACGTTTGATTGGGATGAAGAAATTTTGCAATTCCTTCATATCGATCGTCAGCAACTATCGCAACTTGTCCCAACGACATATACACTACAGGGGATGGACAAAAAATGGGCGGAACAGCTTGGAATTTCCCGAAATACGCCTGTTGTCATCGGCGCAAGTGATGGTGTGCTCGCAAACGTCGGGGTCGGCGCAGTACTTCCTCATGAGGCGGCAATTACGATTGGAACAAGCGGTGCGGTACGAACGATTTCATCCGTTCCAAAAACGGACGAAAGAGGGAGGACGTTTTGTTATGTGTTGACGGAAAATGAATGGGTCGTTGGCGGGCCGACAAATAATGGCGGCATTTTACTTCGATGGTTGCGCGATGAATTTGGGGCGCAAGAAAAAGAAGTCGCAAAACGGCTCGGGATCGATCCGTACGATTTATTGACGCAATATGCGGCACGTGTACCCGCAGGGGCAGAAGGGTTGTTATTTTTACCGTTTTTATCAGGGGAGCGAGCGCCCTATTGGGATGCACATGCACGTGGGACATTTTTCGGCATTAGTTTGCAACATAAGCGTGAGCATTTTATTCGTGCTGTCATGGAAGGGGTTTGTATGAGCGTCTTTTCCGTTGCCCTTGCGGTTCGGGATGTCATCGGACCGTTATCAGAAATTCGGGTGTCGGGCGGATTTGCGAAATCGCCATTTTGGCGCCAAATGTTGTGCGATATGATGGGGAAAGAGTTGCTCGTCCCGGAGACGCATGAGGCCTCCGCGCTAGGGGCTGCAGCATTGGCTCTTTATGCGACGGGAGACATTGTTTCACTACAAGAAGTAAAGTCGTGGCTACGTATTTCATCACGTCACGAGCCAAATGGACAGCATACAGCGATTTATGCGGAACTATTTGATTTGTATACAAGATTATATATGAAGTTAAAAGATGAGTTTCCAATCATCTCTTCGTTTCAAAGGAAATATGTGTAACTAAGGGGGTGATTTACTTCATAACTAAATCGGTTTAGTAATTGTAAGCGTTTACTGAACAATAAAAAAACAATAAGGAGCGGAGAATATGGCATCGTCTTCGTTAATTTTAATTGTTATCGCTGGAATTAGTTTGTTATTATTTCTAATTATTCGCTCGAAGTTGCATGCGTTTGTTGCGCTATTGCTCGTTAGCTTACTCGTTGGCATGGCGGCAGGGATGCCATTAAAAAATGTGATCGAGTCCATTCAAAACGGAATGGGGGGAACGCTTGGATTTGTTGCGGTCGTCGTCGGATTAGGTGCAATGTTTGGTCAGATGCTTGAAGCATCAGGGGGAGCAGAGCGTTTAGCACAAACGTTAATGAAAAAGTTTGGCGAAAGTAAAGCGCAGTGGGCGCTTGGAATTACGGGATTTTTCGTTGCGATCCCTGTATTTTTCGACGTTGGATTTATTATTCTTGTGCCGATCGTTTACGGGTTGGCGAAAAAGACAGGTCGTTCGCTTTTGTATTATGGCATTCCTTTGCTCGCCGGTTTGGCGGTGACGCATAGTTTTATCCCTCCAACGCCTGGGCCGATTGCGGTGGCGAATTTAATCGGGGCTGATTTAGGTTGGGTCATTTTATTTGGATTTATTGCAGGTATTCCTGCGATGATTGTAGCAGGACCGCTATTTGGAAAATATATTTCACAAAAAATTCATGCTTCCATTCCGCCATACATGGAATGGAAAGAACATGAGGATGAAAAAGATTTGCCAAGCTTCAGTTTAATTGCGACGATCATTCTTATTCCGTTGTTGCTCATTTTAATGAACACGGTTTCAGGTGTTGTGTTGCCAGAAAAAAGTACGCTTCGATCGTTTTTCACGTTTTTAGGACATCCGTTTGTTGCTTTAACGATCGCTACGTTGCTCGCTTTTTATTTCTTAGGACGGAAACGCGGTCTTTCTAAACAACAAGTACAAGATATTGCGACAAAGGCGTTAGAACCAGCGGGAATTATCATTCTTGTCACAGGTGCCGGTGGAGTGTTTAAGCAAATTTTAGTCGATTCAGGCGTCGGCAAAGTGCTTGCTGATATGATGGCAACATCTTCGTTACCACCAATCGTTCTTGCATTTATTATTGCGGCGCTCGTTCGCGTTTCACAAGGTTCAGCTACAGTTGCGATGGTGACATCTGCAGGGTTAATGGCTCCATTTATAGAGACATTGCAGCTGACAGGTCCAATATTGGGGCTAATTACTATTGCGATTGCGGCAGGAGCGACGATTCTTTCACATGTAAACGACTCAGGATTTTGGCTTGTGAATCGCTACTTTGGTTTGGAAGTGAAAGATACGTTGAAATCATGGACAGTAATGGAAACAATAATTGCGCTGGTCGGTTTTTCTGTTGTATTTGTAATTAGTTGGTTTATCTAACTCTGTAAAAGAGATCGTCTGTTATTCAGAAAATATCGGCAGGGGTGAGACGAATAAAGCAGTATAGCCGATGCTTGAAGAGCTGTAAGAAGTATCGGGAGTTACTGAAGAAAAACTTACCTCTGGACTTGGCGAATGCTCTTAGGGAAATGGCTAAACATGTGAAAACAACATATTGCAGCAATAAAGGGCGTCCAAAAAGTCAGTTATTTTGACTTTCTGGACGCCCTGTTTGTTATTAAAACTGTTTCGCTGCTTCTTTTGCTCGTTCGATCGCCTGTTGCTTAATGCTTTCTGCTTCGTTTGGAAAAGCGTTCATACCTTCGACCGCAATCGTTTGAACGTCTGTTATGCCGACAAAAGCGAGAACAGCTCTTAAATAGCGGTCACCAAACTCCAATTCTTTCGCCGGACCTTCAGAATATATACCTCCTCGCGCTTGAATGTGGAGCGCTTTTTTCCCTTTTAGTAGTCCAACAGGTCCTTCTTCTGTATATTTAAACGTTTTTCCGGCGATACAAAACGTATCAATATATGCCTTCAATTTTGGAGGGAAGCTAAAGTTCCACATCGGTGTGACGAATACATATTTGTCAGCTTCCATAAATTGTTCACATAATTCGTTGATGCGCGCTACTTTTTGTTGTTCATCTTTGTTTAATTGGTCAAATGCTTGTCCTTGTTGAAGTTTGCCCCAGCCGCTAAATACATCAGCATCAATGTAAGGGACGTCGATATCGTACAAGTGTAGTTCAACGATTTCATCTTCTGGATGATGTTGTTTGTAGGCATTGACAAACGCGCGACCGACTGACAAGCTAAACGATTCATGTTCTTGTTTTGGATTTGCGGTAATATACAATACTTTTGCCATAACAGATCCTCCTTGATGTAAGTTTATACTTACTTATATTTCGCTTTGATATAAAAAGCTATAACTATAATATAGTTTGTTACTTACTTTTGTAAAGTAAAAAGATTGCTGATTAGATGATAAACAGCGAAGGAATAGGCAAGATACATATGTAGGTATAAAAATAAAAGGACGGATGATTCATGACAGGGCATGTATTTCATAAGAACAGTGCTTGGCACTAATCAAGCGACAAGCCCTTGACACATATATTAATAAAAGAGCAAATGTGAAGGGGGCTGAGGGGGTGAACATTTTAGTCATTTGGCGGTTGTTGACGGTTGGTGGGGTGAATGCCGGATGGCGCAATCGGGCGTTATATTTTAAAAAGTATGGCATCACGACCGATTTTTTATATACGAAAGATTTGGGCGGCATGCATATGATGGAAGATGTCGCAAACGTATATGTAGCGAAAAAGAAGCGAGATGTTCATGACATTTTACGAAAAGGGTATGATGCGATCATTGTTGTTGATACGAGCCAAGCGTACGAGTGGTTGAACGACGTTGGCTATGCAGGTCCGATTATTGTCGAGGCGCGCACGCCGGAGTTGTTGAAGCTAAAGCGGAACTTGCAAGGGGTTGAGACGATTGCCCCGCGTCAGTTTATCGTTCCGTCTTATTACCAAAAACGACTTCTTTCCGTCCTCGTTAACGATCAAGCACCGATTACCGTCATTTATAACGGATTAGATGCGTCTTTTTTTCAGCCATCTGTATGCGATGATGTACCGAACAAAAAAATTATTGCTTATGTCGGACGGTTAGACGGAAGAAAAAATTGGCGAGCGTTTTTACGCATCGTCTCGCTATTACAAGAAGAGCGGGATGATATCGAATGTTGGATGATCGGTGGGGCGCATAGTGTCGATAAACAAACGTTTGAAACGGAATGGAAAGAAAAGAAGCTCGATCCGTTCGTCAAATGGTTTCCCGTCGTTCCGTACCAACAAATGCCTCACATATACGCCCGCATTCGTCAATCAGGAGGATGCTTACTAGCGACAACGAAAGTCGAATCGTTCGGCAATACGTTTATTGAAGCGATGGCGTGTGGCGTGCCGGTCGTTGCCCCGCGCGTATCTGCCATGCCGGAAGTGATCGCTCACGGAAAAACAGGATACTTATTTCGCGAACATCATACGCGCGGTGCTGTTCGAGCGATTGAAGCAATCATCGACGATCAGAGGCGATATGAAGAGATGAGCGAAGCCAGCAGGGCGCGCGTGCTAGCGCAATTTACGATTGAACGTTGTGCCGAAACGTATGTCGATTTACTACAACATATGTAGGTGAACAAACATGAACTATGAAATGACGTTCGCAAGCCATAAACATAACTCCCATCTCGTCACGTTTCATGATGGGAAACGGTACGTCGTCAAATTTTATGACGCGAAAAAGCCGAAAGCACTCATTAACGAATGGCTCGCATACCAAATTGCGAAATATATGAACCTTCCGATTCCGCACGCCCGACTCGTTTCTTTACCTGACACGCTCGTACCGATTCCAGATGACACAACGATTGTGAAAACGAAAACGCAGTTTGCTAGCGCGTATATTGATGGGAAAAACGCCCACGAAACGACGCTTCATCGCATCGCCAACGCCGATCAGCTTGCGGGGGTGATCGTTTTTGATTATTGGTTGTACAATCGCGACCGAACGCGAAAAAACGTCATCATCGAACAAAATGGTGAGCATCAGACGTTATGGATCATTGATCACGCTGACATATGCGGTTCATTTGCGTGGACGGTTGAACAGTTAAAACAGCTGCCGCGAACGCTTATCGAAAGCGCTACGCATCGCATGATGGCGTCGTTTATGACCGTTCAACAATTGGAGGAAGCGATTGCCGTTATGCAAACGATGCCGACACTTTTACTTGAAGAAATGACGAAACATATGCCTGACGATTGGCCGATGACGGAAGAAGAACGAAAGCAACTCGTTCATACGCTCGTGTATAGGCGTGATCATGTCGTTCCGCATCTCATCCGCAAATGTTGTAAACAGCTTTGGCCTGAGCTAGCATAGCTTAGGCTTTTTTCATGTGCGAGCGAAAGAAAAAAATAGATAAATAGGAAAAGGCCGTATCCTTTGTCCAAGATCATGTATATGTTATTAGCAGAGAGAAAATTTGTTAGAAAGGTGTGAGGATATGATGGTAAAAATTGTTTTAGATGCAGGACACGGAGGACGTGATCCGGGGGCGGTTGGAAACGGACTTCGTGAAAAAGATGTAACGTTAACGATTGTGACGAAAATAGGGGAGATGTTGAAAGAGTATGAACGTGTCGATGTACACTATACGCGGACAGACGACCAGTTTATTGAACTCTCGGAACGGGCAGCGATGGCGAATCGGATCGGTGCGGACTTCTTTTTATCCGTTCATGTGAACGCAGGTGGTGGAACAGGATTTGAATCATATATATTCAATGGAAATGTGAGCAAAGAAACTGTTTCATATCAAAACATCATTCATGATGAAGTGATGAAAGCGATTGGAGATGTGCGCGATCGCGGAAAAAAACGTGCCAACTATGCGGTGCTTCGTCAAACGAATATGCCAGCTTTATTGACGGAAAACTTATTTATCGACAACGCAGGAGATGCCGCAAAGCTGAAATCAGACGAATTTCTTTCGCAAATTGCCCGCGGTCATGTGGAAGGAATAGCGAAAGCGTTCGGATTGCAAAAGAAACCGCCTGCTCCACCGAAAGACGATGGAAAGTTATACCGCGTGCAAGTCGGAGCATTTCGCGATAAAAAAAATGCAGAACGTCTCGTCGAAGAGTTAAGAAAAAAAGGATACGATGCGATCATTGTTTAACCCCTGCGATTCGCAGGGGATTTTTTATGCATATTTTTCATTTGTTGTTAAAAAATAATAGCGAATGGAGGGGCGTTATGAGACTGTTCACATGTGGCATCATCATCGTTTGTTTACATGCCTTGCCGTATTTTTTACTTGGGGAAGATGCACACATGCGCGTGCACGATAATTTAGACTCTAATATTGCTTGGTATCGCGTGCTCGTACAAAGTGGCGAGCTGTTCGGCTCCGTTCATGCGACAATTCCGCAAATCATCGGCGGCTTGCCGCGCAACGCGTACGGGACGGAGTTTAGCGGCATCGTTTGGCTTCATGCGCTCTTTCCGTCCGTTTACGCCTATGGGTTGAGCCAGCTTCTTACGCGCCTGTTTGCGTTTATCGGCATGTACTTATTATTGAAGACGCACGTATTAAAGGAAAAAGAAGCGGAGTGGATTCGCGTCGGGGTCGCGCTTGCGTTCGCCCTTACGCCGTTTTGGCCGTCAGGTATGCTTAGCACGCTCGGTATGCCGCTCGCGTTATGGGCGCTGTTAAACATTCGCGCCGGCGATCGCTCGCTGAAAAATTACGTCGTGCTGACGTTGTTACCGTTCTACTCTAGCTTTGTGCTCGGCTTTTTCTTTTTTTTAAGCGCGATGTTTATATTTTGGGCGTTCGATGCGTGGCGACGCCGTCCGAACGTGCCTCTTTTGTTGGCGCTCATATATATGACTGTTCTTTATTTAGCGATTGAATATCGGCTCGTTCATTCGTTTTTATTTGCGACAGAGCCGACGAGCCGCGATGAATATGTGCATGCTCGCCTACCGTTATGGCGATCGCTTCGCCTGACGCTCAAAAACTATATGTTCGGCCATACGCATGTCATGACGATTCATACGCTCATTATTTTACCGATCACGTTGATCGCTTTATATATCGTATGGCGAAAAACATGGTGGCAACAAGAGCGGCTGTTTTGGCAGCTTCATATTGTGAACGTTGCGCTTTCCGCGTGGTATGCGTTTTGGTTTTACAAAGGATGGTTGCCTGCAACAGAAGCGTTTCCGTTTTTAGATCGGTTTAATTTTGCGCGCTATCATTTTTTGCGACCGATGGTCATTTATGTGCTGTTTGCGCTATCGCTTCGCATTATATGGCGCGCGTGGGATCGAGGTGTCGTCTCGTTTGCGATTGCCTCTCAACTCGTTGTAGCGATGTTGTTTCATGAACAAATTGTATATCGCGACAAGCCGACGTTTCGCGCGTTTTATGCCGAAAAGCAGTTTGAACAAGTGAAGCGCTACATCGGCAAGCCGCTTCATACGTATCGCGTCGTCAGCATCGGCATGCATCCGGCGATCGCGCAATATAACGGCTTTTATACGCTTGATACGTACAACAATTTTTATCCGCTGTCGTATAAGCATCAGTTTCGGAAAATTATTGCGAGTGAGCTTGCGAAAAATAAAAAACTAAAACAATATTTCGATGAATGGGGCGGTCGCTGTTACATATTTGTCGATGAGCTAGGAAAGCACTACATGTTTACGAAGCAATCGAACAAGCGCATACGCCATGTCAAGCTTCATACTGACGTATTGTACGACATGGGCGGACGATACGTGTTTTCCGCCTTGCCGATTGACAACGCAAAGGAAAACAACTTAAAGCTATTGCGCACGTTTGAACACGATGAATCCGCATGGAACATTTACTTATACGAAGTGGAAAGGGAGAAAACGACATGACCGTTTTAGCGATCGTTGTACCTTGTTATAACGAGCAAGATATATTGCCAGAAACGATTAAACAACTGCTTTCGTTAAGGCAACAGCTCGTAGATGAACAACTTATTTCGAAAGAAAGCAAAATTGTATTTGTCGATGACGGAAGTCGCGATCAAACGTGGACGATCATTTATAAAGCATGTTTGCGACATGAGGAAGTGAAAGGAATAAAACTGGCAGGCAATGCAGGGCATCAAAACGCCCTTTTAGCAGGCATGTTTGCCGTTAAAGACGTGGCGCATTGCATCGTAACGATGGATGCTGACTTGCAAGATGATATATATGTCGTGCGCGAGTTTGTACGAAAATTTCATGACGGATACGATATCGTTTATGGGGTGAGAAGAAAGCGCGACGTTGATTCGTACATGAAGCGGTGGACGGCCGAAACATTTTACCGCATGATGAATCGCATCGGGGTGAAGCTTATATACAATCATGCAGACTATCGTCTCATGAGCCGGCGCGCGGTAGAAGCGTTGCAGCAATTTCGGGAAGTAAACATGTTTTTGCGCGGAGTTGTCCCGCTCCTTGGTTTCCCTTCTACGACCGTATATTATGACCGAAAAGAGCGAAAAGCAGGCGTGACGAAATATCCGCTTATGAAAATGATACGCTTTGCCTTCGATGGACTCACGTCATTCAGCATGATGCCCATTCGGTTCGTTTCCCTTCTCGGTTTTTGTTCATTTTTCATTAGCGTCTTGTTTGCGCTATACGTGCTCTTTTTAAAAATAACAGGACACACAGAAACGGGCTGGACGTCGCTCATCATGTCCATTTGGCTCGTCGGTGGGTTGCAGTTGATTGCGATCGGCTTAGTTGGCGAATACATCGGAAAAGTATATAAAGAAACGAAACAACGACCGCGCTACATCGTAGATATCGATTTGTTCAATTGGCCGGTCGTTGCCCGGCGCGATGAGGAACAAGTCATAAGCTAAGGCTCCGAACTAGACGGAGCCTTTTTGCATCATTGCTCGTTGAAACGACTGGAATAGGGCGAACGAAACGAACGTCAGCAATATGCCTGTCACATACGGCAAACTCGGTTTTAACGTAAATAGCCAACCTGCGATTGCCGGCCCGCCGATGCGCCCGAGCGAATCGAACGATGATAATACGCCTGTCGCGCTTCCTTGTCCGCCCGTTGTATATTTCGTAAGCAAGGACGATACACATGGGCGAATGACGCCGTTACCAATGCCGAAAATCGTTAAGTAAAGCGCCGCTGTCCAAAAATGATTGATGAACAAAATAAGAAAAAAGCCGAGCGCTGATAAAAATAAGCCGCCGCGAATGACCGTTCTTTCACCGAACGATGCGATCAGTTTTCCGAGCATTCCTCCTTGAACGATCGCACCAGCAAGTCCCATAATCATAAAAATGTAGCCGAGCTCTTTTGACGTAAGACCTGCGCGTTTTGCGGCAAAATAAGCGAACGTCGCTTCAAGACCAGCGAGGGAAAATGTGACGATCAGCTGCAACATATATAAGCGCGCCAAAGGTCCTTGAAGGGCGGAGGAAAGCGATGGCCGTTTCGCTTGTCCGATCGAACGCTTTTCTTTCGGAAGTGACTCTTGTAAGAAAAAGAAAACGAACACGGCAGTCAAGAGCGATAAACAGCCGGCGATCCAAAACGGGACCGTTAAGCTTGTAGCGGAAAAGATGCCGCCGATCGCTGGTCCGAAAATAAATCCGAGTCCGACAGCCGCCCCGATCATGCCCATTCCTTTTCCGCGGTTTTCTTCTGTCGTTACATCAGCTACATATGCCATCGCTGCCGGCATCGTCGCGGCAGATAAGAAGCCGCCAATGATGCGGGCCGCAAACAACATCCACAACTTCGTCGCCATGGCGAATAAGAAAAACGACAGCGCCAAGCCGGAAATACCGATAAGTATCATCGGCTTTCGCCCGTATCGGTCAGATAAGTTTCCCCACATCGGTGCGAACAAAAATTGCATAAAAGAATACACAGCCATGAGCCAACCGAGCTCTGTTGGGGTTGCACCGATGTTTTCAGCGAAAAACGGAAGGACGGGAATAATAATGCCAAACCCGACCATGACGAAAAACATAACAACAAATAAAAGCGGCAAGTAACGCCGTTCGTTCATATGACCATCTCCATTATGTAGTTTGCATTTTTATCATAATGGAAACGATACAATTTTTCAAAGATGTCGATGCGTTGACAACAGAAAAAATTTTAGCGAAACTGAACGTGTATGAATGACCGTGGGAGAGTTGAGAGATGACATATATAAACGAGCACGTGTTAAACAATTTATTTTACATGCTAGTGAGCATTTTTTTCTTTTATTTTTTATACGATCACGTTCGGTTTTTCCAGCGAAAAAAGGCGCATCAACGATTGTTGCTTATCGCGTGTTTAAGCGTTCCGATCATCTTATGTATGAAATATCCGATTTACATCGCCCCTGATTGCGTGCACGATTTGCGGCAAGTTCCGTTTTTGCTTGGCACGTTTTACGGCGGATGGACGGTCAGTTTTCCCCTCTTGCTTATTTTGCTGCTCGCGCGCTGGGTGATGTACGGCTATCAATTCATTACCGTCGCTGTTTATGTCATGATGTTCGTTTTCGGTAGTTTGTTTTCTCCTATTTTCCAACGATTGTCGAGAAAGCAACGATTATTCGCTTCGGCAGTAATGACGTTTATATTAGCGATTGTTGCTACGATTTTGGCGATCGTCATTTCTGATTTTCAAGTGACAGAGTCGTACATCATTCACTTTATTCTCGTTCCTCCTTTTGCCGTATCGTTCGTTGTGCTTATCGTTGAAACGTTGCGTGAAGCGTTGCTCGTTCGCTCGAAAGCGATTAAGCTTGAAAAAATGGAAGTCGTCAGCCAGCTTGCCGCAAGCATTTCTCATGAAATACGCAATCCGTTAACCGTCGTCAAAGGATTTTTGCAGCTCATGAAATCAAAAGACATATTAGCGGAAACGAGAGAACAATATATCAATATCGCCCTTGAAGAATTAAACCGCGCCTGCGCTATTATTGACGATTATTTAACGTTTGCGAAGCCGTTTCCAGAAAAAATAGAGCCGCTTGACGTACATCACGAGTTAACGAAAGTCATTGATATGTTGCGTCCGTTAGCGAACATGTCGGGAGTAGACATCGTGTCAGCGCTCATGCCTGCGAAAGTAAGTGGCAACGCCCAATATTTTAGACAATGTTTTTTAAATATAATAAAAAATGGAATAGAAGCGATACAGAATGTCGGTGCGGTATATGTGCATATGCACGTCGATGAACGAACGGTGACGATCGTTGTACGCGATGAAGGAGCCGGAATGACGAAAGAGGAAATCGCGCGCTTCGGAGAACCGTATTTCAGCACGAAACAAAAAGGGACAGGTCTTGGGGCGATGGTAGCAGTTCGCATCATTGAAATGATGAACGGCACGTGGACGATAAAAAGCGAAGTCGGATCTGGAACGACGATGACAGTGACACTCCCTTTGTTATTAGAAAAATAAAAATATTTCGAAATAGTAAAATTGTATTGTCTTTAACAGTTTTGGGCGTTAAAGTATAAAACAAGGCGTGTTATTTTTCAAAAGGGGAGTTTACAGCGATGAGTTTATTCAGAAAAAAGTCGATTGACGCGCTTATGAGCGAGTCAGGAAAAAACGGCGCTGCACTAAAAAAAGAATTAGGTGCACTCGATTTAACGATGCTTGGCATCGGAGCGATTATCGGGACGGGCATTTTCGTCTTGACGGGCGTGGCGGCGGCAGAGCATGCGGGACCAGCGCTTGTTCTTTCGTTTATTTTATCCGGATTAGCGTGCGTGTTTGCGGCGCTTTGTTATGCGGAATTTGCCTCGAGCGTGCCCGTATCGGGAAGCGCGTATACGTACAGCTATGCGACGTTTGGCGAGATGATGGCATGGCTGCTCGGCTGGGATTTAATTTTAGAATACGGTGTGGCTGCATCGGCGGTAGCGGCCGGATGGTCGGGCTATTTCCAAGGGTTGCTTGCCGGTTTTGGCATTGAGCTTCCGCATGCCCTCACAAGCGCATACGATCCATCCAAAGGGACGTTTATTGATGTGCCAGCCATCATTATTGTTTTACTTATTACGTTTTTATTGACGCAAGGTGTGAGAAAATCAGCGCGCTTTAATGCGGTGATGGTTGTTATTAAAGTGGCAGTCATTTTATTGTTTATCGCCGTTGGTGTATGGTATGTGAAGCCAGAAAACTGGACGCCTTTTATGCCGTTTGGCTTTTCAGGCGTTGCGCAGGAGCTGCGACGGTGTTTTTCGCATATTTAGGGTTTGATGCCGTATCGACAGCGGCAGAGGAAGTGCGCAATCCGCAGCGCAACATGCCGATCGGTATTATCGCTTCGCTTGTTGTTTGTACGTTGTTGTATATTGCGGTGTCGCTCATTTTAACGGGAATTGTACCGTACGATCAATTAGGTGTGAAAAATCCAGTTGCTTTCGCGTTAAATTACATTAACCAAGATTGGGTTGCTGGATTTATTTCGCTTGGGGCGATTACAGGAATTACGACGGTGCTTCTCGTTATGCTTTATGCGCAAACGCGCCTCTTTTATGCGATTAGTCGCGATGGCTTGCTTCCATCGTTATTTGCGAAAGTGAGCGAGCGCAAGCAAGTGCCGCTTGTGAACTCATGGGTAACAGGCATTGCCGTTTCCATTTTCGCCGGTGTTATTCCGTTAAATAAATTGGCGCATTTAACGAATATCGGAACGTTGTTTGCGTTTACGACTGTTGCGATCGGCATTTTAGTGTTGCGAAAAACGGAACCGAATTTAAAACGAAGCTTTATGGTGCCGTTTGTGCCGGTCATTCCGTTGCTTGCGGTAGCGTTTTGTACGTATTTAGCGCTTCAGCTTCCTGCGACGACATGGCTTAGCTTTGGCGGCTGGCTCGCGGTAGGTCTCGTCATTTACTTTTTGTATGGTCGCAAGCATAGCAAATTAAACGAGGCGCATGCCGAACAAAAACAAGTGAGTTGACGGGTTGACAAAATGCGTTCATGTTTTTATAATAAAAATACAGTTCAACTATATTTTTCCTTTTTAAAGGGGAGTAGCGTTCAGGCGTTCGCCTGAAAACAAAGTCGTCAATTCATGGCATTGTCCATCGGCTTTGTTGGCACAATGTGTGTCTAGCGAGACCTTTGCCGTTCGGCAAAGGTCTTTTTTGCGTTTTCATGATTTTTGCCGACGGGCGAGGGAAAACTACATATTACAGGAGGGATCATTGATGGATGTATCATTGTTGTTAGAGTATGGTTGGGTGCTTCTCGTTTTAATTGGATTGGAGGGAATTTTAGCGGCCGATAACGCTGTCGTCATGGCTGTGATGGTCAAACATTTGCCAGAAAAACAACAAAAACGGGCGCTCTTCTACGGGCTTGCTGGAGCGTTTATTCTTCGCTTCGCTGCACTTTTCGTCATTTCGTATTTAGTAAATATTTGGCAAATTCAAGCACTCGGTGCGTTGTATTTAATGTTTATTGCGGTGCATCATTTTATCAATAAAAATCGCGATGGCTCGCATAAAACAGAGAAAAAGAAGTCAGGTTTTTGGATGACGGTATTAAAAGTCGAGCTTGCTGATTTAGCGTTTGCGATCGATTCGATTTTAGCGGCAGTCGCTTTAGCGATGACGTTGCCAAATACGAACTTACCGCCTATTGGAGGCCTGGACGGCGGAAAGTTTTTAGTCATCTTCGCTGGTGGATTGATCGGTGTCATTATTATGCGTTTTGCGGCGAATGCGTTCGTCAAGCTGTTGCGAAAGCGTCCAAGCCTAGAGTCAGCTGCATTTTTAATCGTCGGCTGGGTCGGTGTGAAGTTGGCGGTATATACGCTTGCTCATCCGAGCTTAGCTGTTGTTTCCGAACATTTCGCGCATTCGGCGTTATGGAAAGCGATTTTCTGGATCGTTCTTTTAGCGATTGTTGCTGGCGGCTGGTTTTTCTCTGGAAAAGAAACGAAACAACAAGAAGATGCGATTCAAACGTTGAAAAAAGCGCAAAACGAATAAGGGGAGGCACGTTCCTCCTCTTTTTGTTATAATAAAGAAAGAGAGGAGTGTTGATGTATGTTAAGTGAAAAATTGTTAAACGGATTGAATGAACAGATGAATTTTGAATTTTATTCTGCTCATTCATATATGGCGATGGCTGCTTATTGCTCGGCGGAAGGATTGGACGGTTTTGCGAACTTCTTTTTAGTGCAGGCAGAAGAAGAACGTTTTCATGCGATGAAGTTTTACAACTTCATTAACGCGCTCGGCGAACGGGCCATTATGACAGGTTTTCCTTCGCCGAACAACGAATTTACGTCCGTTCGCGACTGCTTCGAAAAAGCGCTCGCCCATGAAAAAGAAGTGACGCGCCGCATTTATAAACTATCTGACTTAGCGTTAGACGAGCGCGAACATGCGACGATGAACTTTTTAAAATGGTTTATTGACGAACAAGTAGAAGAAGAGTCGATGTTTGATACGCTTATTCAAAAACTGAAACGCATCGAAGGCGACAGCAATTCGTTGTTTATGCTCGACAACGAACTTGCCCAGCGCACATTCACACCAGAACCATAAAAGGGAATGCGAAGGCATTCTCTTTTTTATTCCCCCCTAACCAAATGTCGTGTATGAGGCGATAAATGGATATAGGGGGGATTGTGATGAAGAAGTGGTTAGTCGATGATGAGCCGTTATTCGTTTTGCCGACGGTGGCGGTGAAGCTCGGATTGAACGAAAGCATTTTTTTACAGCAGCTTCATTATTGGCTCGGAAAAAGCACGCATACGCATGATGGACATGTATGGGTGTACAACACGTACGAAGGGTGGAAAAAGCAATTTCCGTTTTGGTCGGAAAGTACGATTCGGCGCACGATCGTACGGCTTGAGAAAAAAGGGATCGTCGTCTCGCGCTATCGCTCACAGATGGATAAAACGAAATGGTATCGCATTGACTACGATGTGCTAGCGAACGTTATGAATGGCGACGAAAAACGGCAACATGACGAAACGAGTGGGCAACATGACGTATCGCACATGTCCACTTGCCAAGACGCACATGGCTATATGAACAGACAAACAGAAATAACAACACATACATTACAAAACATTATACAATTTTATGAACAAAACGGTTTTGGGACGATAAGTGGCTATATTGGAGAAAAAATCGCATTATGGGTCAATGAAACGTCAGAGGAGTGGGTGCTTGCAGCGCTGAATGTCGCCTTGCAGAACGGAGTGAGAACGTGGACATATACAGAAGGTGTGTTACGTAACTGGAAGAAAAATGGATACGCGCGCTCAAAAAGGCGGAAAGCGGTGCGGACGGAAATGATTCCAGAGTGGCTGCATATCGATTATTCCCGATATGAGCGAAAAGTGTGTAGTGAAGCGGAGCTCGAACAAAAGCGTGCTGAATTAGAAAAGCGTTTAAAAAAAAGGAAAAGGGCATGAACGTCCATACCCTTACCCTGTTTGTTTCACCGGCTCGTTTGCTTCTTTTGTCGCTTCTACCGCTTCTAAAAGCAGCTCGACAAGGTGAACGGCGCGCACGTTCGTCAGTCCTTCTCGTTCAATGCCGAGCTTCATTTGCAGCAAACAGCCGGGATTGGCGGTTACAATTGTCGTCGCTTTCGTTTGTTTCACTTGTGCCATTTTGTAATCAAGCACTTGCATCGACATGTCTGGCTCGATGATGTTATAAATGCCTGCTGAACCGCAGCATCGATCGGCATCTTTCATTTCGCGAAACTCGACGCCGGAAATGGATTGAAGCAACAGGCGCGGCTCGTTTGCTGTTTTCATGACGTTGCGTAAATGGCATGAATCTTGATACGTCACGATTTGCTCAGGCAAGCGCCATCCTTCGAGATGAAAGCCGAGTTCGACTAAAATGACGGAGACGTCTTTTATTTTGGCGACGAAAGATTTGGCACGCTCTGCCCAAATCGGATCGTCTTTTAATAAATGGTCGTATTCGATTAAAAACGCCCCGCACCCGCCAGCGTTTGTGACGATATAGTCGACATCGAGCGCTTCAAACGCTTCAATGTTTTGTTTCGCGAGCGTTTTCGCGTCCGCTTTTTCGCCGCTATGCCCGTGAAGTGCACCGCAACACGTTTGGGTCGGTGGAATGACGATGTCGCAGCCGGCAAGCTGCAATAGTTTCATCGTCGCATCGTTCGTGTCCATAAACATCGTATCCATTAAACAGCCGCTAAAAAAGGCGACCCGTTTTTTTCGTTTCGTTTCCGCTTCGATGTGCGTTGGTCGTTCGTTCATTTGTTTCCACGTCGGCACGTTCGGCAGCACTTTTTCCATCATGGCTAAATGATTTGGCAACACGCGCAATAAGCCGAGTTTGCGAACGAGTGCTTGCAACCCTGAACGTTGATAAAAACCGATAAGTGCCGTCAACATGCGCATCCGTTTCGGATGTGGAAACAGCTGTTTGAATACAATATGGCGAATGAAACGGACGATCGGTGAATACGTTTTATGTTGCGCAATAATGTCGCGCGCTTCTTCTAGTAAATGGCCGTAGCGCACTCCAGAAGGGCAAACGGGTTCGCACGCTCGGCAGCCGAGGCACAATTGGAGCGAACGTTCGACATCTTCGTCCGGTTCAATAAGTCCATCAACGACGGCTTTCATTAATGCGATTCGTCCGCGCGGCGAGTGTGACTCTTGAAAGCCCGACTCAATATACGTCGGACATGTCGGCAAACAAAAGCCGCAGCGCATACAGTTTAATAACTCGTCTTCATTCATGCGCGCTTGAAATTGTTGTTGGATGAGCTGTTCGTTTTTCATCGCGTCACCACCACCCGTTTGCGCGTGCTTTTTGCGAACACTTTCCCTGGATTCATAATGTTGTTCGGATCGAGCGCTCGTTTAATCGCCTGCATCGCAGCGATTCCTTCTTTACCGAGCTTCCATTCTAAATACGGCGCTTTCATCACGCCGACGCCATGCTCGCCAGTAATCGTGCCGCCAAGCTCAATCGCTTTTGCAAATATGTCTTCGAACGCTTGCTCGACGCGATGCAGTTCGTCTTTGTCGCGCACATCGGTCGGACATGTCGGATGAAGGTTGCCGTCACCTGCGTGACCGAACGTGCAAATGTTGACGTTATATTTTTTAGCAATATCGTTAATCGCTTTCACCATATTTGCAATTTGCGAACGTGGAACGGTCGCATCTTCTAAAATCGTCGTCGGCTTTAAACGGGCGAGTGCTGATAGTGCCGAACGTCTCGCTGTGCGCAAGTTATTCGCTTCTTCTTCTGTTTTGGCTACTTGGACGGAAATGGCGTGTTGCTCTCGGCAAATGCGCGCCATCGCTTTCATATCTCGCTCAACGACTTCTTTCGGTCCATCTTGTTCGATGAGCAATACCGCTTTAACGTCTGTCGGCAAGCCGATGTTGACGAACGACTCGACGACTTGTAACGTCGGTTGATCTAAAAACTCAAGCGTCGTCGGAATGATTTTATTGGCGATAATGGCGGAAACGGAGCGTGCTGCCGCCTCTAAATCTTCATATAACGCGAGCATCGTTTTTTTCGTCTCCGGCATCGGAATGAGTTTTAACGTCGCTTCTGTAATGATCCCGAGCGTGCCTTCCGAGCCGACAAACAGGCGCGTTAAATCGTAGCCAGCGACGTCTTTCGCGAGCTTGCCGCCCGTACGAATGATGTCACCGTTTGCGAGCACGACTTCAAGCGCCATGACGTAATCGCGCGTCACGCCGTACTTTAAACCGCGCAAGCCGCCGGAATTTTCGTTAATGTTTCCACCAATCGTTGAAATTTTCATCGAGCTTGGATCAGGTGGATAAAATAATCCTTTCGCTTCGACCGCTTGAATGAGGTCGAGCGTAATGACTCCCGGTTGAACGGTCACCGTCAAATTTTCTTCGTCAATTTCTAATATGCGATTCATATGTTTAAAAATGATGACGATGCCGCCTTCTGTTGGACATGTTCCTGCACAAAGATTTGTTCCTGAGCCGCGCGGCACGATCGGAATGCGGTGCTCATTACAAATCTTTACAATTTCGCTCACTTCTTTTGTGTTGCGCGGGGCGATAACTGCGTCAGGAAGCGATTGGAAGTTTGGAGTTGCATCGTATGAATAAACGAGCCGTCCGGCTTTCGAATCGTCGTAGTTTTCTGCGCCGACAATTTGAATGAACTGTCGTTTCACCTGTTCAGTAATCATATCATCCACCTTCTTTCCTTTGTTTGTACTGTAAGCATATAAAAAAGCGGGAAAACCCGCTATGTATAAACATATAAAAATAAAACGCTTACACATTATTTTTTTGTTGTTTCATCTAAAAAACGAATAGCTAAGTATAAGGTGATGATATGTTCGAGATGGCGCACGTTCAGTTTCGTATAATCTTGTATTTTTTTTAGCCGATAATGAAGTGTATTAATGTGAATGTGAAGCGCCTCTGCCGTTCGTTTGAGCGATAAGTCGTTAGCGAACAACGTCCGCAGCGTATGCAACAATTCTTCATCGTGTATGAGCGGTTCAATCGTTCGTTTAATAAGTTCTTGTTTTGTCGCAGGCGAAATGTCTTCTAAACACATGTCCAATCGTAAATCTTCATCGAAAACGATGTCGCCTGTTTGTTTGGCGATATGAAGGGCACGTTCAGCTTGCTTATACGAATGGTACACCTGTTTACTATCTCCCATTTTTCCGCATCCGATATGAAGCGTCACATCGTATTTGTCTAATAATGCGCGTTGCATCGTTTTGAGTTTAGCGATCGTTCGTTCTTTGTCGTCGTCTGTTTGTAAAATAAGTAAGCGATCGTTTCCCCAACGGACGATGACATCACGTGCATCGCTCCAAACGGTTTGAACGTATTTCCACATGTCAACGGAAATCGTTTGTTTTGTTTCATTTAACGAAACGATAATGACGCGCCGCGAGCTAGCGAGGTCGATATGAAACAGTTGGGCTCGCTCGTGCAAGGATGGCGACCATTCGCGCGCTTGCAGCCAATCGAAGACGAACGTTTCAAGCGCACGCGCTTCAAGTTGTAACTGTTCCGTATAGTAGTTTTCTTGAATGAGAAGCTCGGTCATTTTTTTTAATAGCTCACCGTATGGTGATACGTTCGCTGGGTCTCCTGTAATGCCGATGACGCCAATGACGTCACCGTGAAAAAAAACAGGTAAGTTGATGCCAGCTTTTACTCCTTTGAGCGTTCCTTCGTCTTCTTTCGTAATGATTCGTTTTTGTTTTTCTTGGCAAACGAGAAACGCGCCTTCATGAAATTGCCCGATGCGCGTCGGGTCGGTGCTGGCGATAATGATGCCATGCGTGTCGACGATAATGAGATCTTCATGAATGAGGCGGCGGACGTCCGACACAATTTTTTTCGCAAGGTGAGGGGAAAGCATGCGTCCACTTCCTTTCTGAGTGAATACAAACGAAGAAACCGTCCTTTTGATGATGCGAAAGGACGGTTATCTATTTGTTACATTTGAAAGCGTGCGACCGCCTGACGAAGTTGCTCCGCTGTGCTTGCGAGCTCTTGCGACGAGGCGAGCAGCTCTTGCATCGTTGCGTTTTGTTCTTCTGTCGTTGCGGCGACTTGTTCAATATTATGGGCGGATTGAGATGAAATATCAATAATTTGGTCAGCGAATGCCGTCATCGTTTTCACTTTTTCTTCTACGGAACGAATCGTATCGTGCACTGTATCGCTTTCTGCTTGGACGCGCGCCATATCGGTCGAAATGGAATGGAAAATATGTCCGACTTGTTCGACGAGCGAATGACCTGTTTGGAACGATTCGCTGCTTTCATTCATCACATGTACAGCGTGCGCCGTTTGCGTTTGCGACTGTTCGGCAAGCGCGCGAATATTACCTGCAGCATGGGCCGTTTGTTCCGCAAGTTTGCGCACTTCTTCCGCAACGACGCCGAATCCTTTTCCGTGTTCTCCGGCGCGCGCCGCTTCAATGGCGGCGTTTAACGCAAGCAAATTCGTTTGATCGGAAATGTTTGCAATAAAGCCGACGATTTGATGAATTTCTTTCGATTTATCGTTTAGCGATTCAATAACTGTCGCAAGCCGTTCAATTTGTTCGCGAATGAGCTTCATTTGTGCAACCGTTTGCTCTACTAAAGATGTTCCTTCGTTGACGCGTTTCGTTGCTTCGTTTGTTCGTTTCGTCGTTTCAGATACTTTCGTCATAACAGTCGTTAGCGCATCAGATACGTCATGTACCGCTTCATTCGTTTGTTTCGATACATTCACTTGTTCATCTGCACCAGAGGCAACTTCGAGAATGGCTTGTGTAATTTGCTCGTTCGCTTCTGTCGTCGTTTCTGCATTCAATCGCAACGTTTGTGACATATCGTTTACATACTTTGCTGCCGCTTGAATTTGGGCGATAGATTGCGCTAGTCCGTCCATTAATTCATTCATCGCATGAGCGATTTGTCCGACTTCATCGTTGTTTGTATCCGTCAAACGCTCAACGCGCAAATTGCCGCGCGCAAGCTCATGGCAAATGTGCACAACTCGTTTTAACCGGTTGCTTATTTTACGGCTAACGACGGTAAGAGAAACGACCGATAAGGCGATGGCGACAACGACCGTTATAACCATCATCAACATATTTTTCGCGATCGTATCGTTCATTTGCGCGACAAGGTCATGCCGTTCACGAATAATGAGCTGCTTTAATATGTCGAGCTTTTCAATGCTCATATCGCGAATCGTCGCCGCTTTATTTTGGAAGCTCATAATTTGAAAAATGTCTATAATTTCCCCACGGTCGCGATATGATAAGATGGTCGGTTGAATCGTTTTATGAAGCAGTTCGTTCAGCTGGTTTTCGATAGAAATCGTTGATTGGTAAATCGTTTTCGCTTCTTCCGTTTGCATATACGGTTCGAGCTGCTTCATTTTATCGTTAAATTGCTTCGTTAAATCTTCATAGTTCCATAATGTTTCAGGGCGGGGATTTGTCATATAGTCAGTAATGACGATATATTTTTGTTTAAATAATGAGCCGAGGTCGGTAATTAAAATAGCTTGGTCGCTTTTTTGCTCCACTTGTTTTACGACGTTCGTTAAGTTATGAATAAGCAAGGCGACAAAAATGAAAACGCCGACAAATAAAACGGTCGTAAAGCTAAAAACGATCCCGTACTTTCTCCCGATCGTCGTTTTGTTTTTCAGTTCATCCGTTTTCGCTTTTTTCAGAAAACGGCTCATCCATCGGGCTTTCATGAAGAAGCCTCCTTTACTTTTTGTATCATTATAGCACGACAGTTCGTGGGAAGGGGAGAACATTTTTGGACAAAATGCCACGAATTTTGTTACAAATTTTTTGTTGCAATCGGTTTCAAGTTCGGTTGAAATTCAAATTAACAAGGACAATACATTAGCTATTGGAACTACATTATGGCGGCGTCGATGGTGTTTACGATGCCTGTGTTAGTCATTTATGCATTTTTTAATCGCTACTTTCTCAAAGGTATTTCGTTTACAGGTGGGAAAATGATCCCCCTTGTTTCATTTCTTCTAGCTCACGATATTCGTCTATAAATAAAAGAATATATCCCGTCACCAATTACTTTCATAAGTTGAATCCATTCGCGGTTCATATACGTCACCTCGTCATGTATTGCTCCTTCAATGTATGACGAAAGCGAGGCGAATGTATCAATCCGCCCCATATCCGACGTCTTTGTCTGGATGCATAAACGGAGCGTTTTCGCTTCGTTTTTCTTCTAATTGCGCACGATTTTCAGGCGTGTTCCAGCCGATGTCGTTCGTCGGATGCACCCATTCGTCCCCAGCCATGATGCTCGGGTCTGTTTCATCGCTCCATTGATGAAGCGGCGAGTTTGGCGAATTATATTTACTGTCGCCAATGACGACGCCATATTTGTTCACAAACGGCGGCTGCATGCGCATGCCCGTTCCTTTAAACGACGGAGCATGTATTTGATGCGGCAGTGTTTCGTCCAAAATTGGCGATTCGATATCTTTTTTCATCCATCATCACCTCGCTATTAATGTGGCTTAACAACGTATAAAATATGTCGTTTTGCATGACATTACTTGTAGGGGGGATTTATATGCGTTTTCCAATTGCGCAGTTGCATGAGCGCGACATCGCCCAAGTGCAACAATGGGAACAAACGCTTCGGCAACAAACAGGTGAAGACATTATATTGATTGCATACAAAGGAGTGGAACGTGATGAAAAGAAAAGTGACACATGATGCAGCAAAAACAAATAACCAAACGCCGACGGAAAGCATGCCGAAAGATGAATTTGCTGCGCAATACGCCGGTGGCGAAGATATGAGCCGAGGGGCGAACCGAAACTCGAAAAAAGGACGGCAAGGAAAATGAAAAATAAACAAGCAGGGAAAACGATTCCAATTCCAGGCGATATATTAAAGGAAGAATTCGGGAGCGAACAAGGCGACATCAATGCGCATAAAGTGATGGAGTTAATGGAAGAGGCAAAGAAGAAAAAGTAGGAGTGGAGGCTCCTACTTTTCCATTTCCAAAAAATACGTCTCTGCTTTCAACGTCGATTGGTTAAAGTATACGATCATCGCCATATGGCAACGGCGAATGTGTTTCGTTTGTAAATAATGCGGCAAGTCGAAAGGAATCATTTCGACGACGGTATGTTTAAATAATTCTTTTTCGCTTAGGGAAAGAAGATGCGGTTGTTCGGACAGTTTTTCGTATACGCGTGCGCGCGCACTCTTGTCCGTTTTTTCGTCCCACCACGGTTTGCGCGGTTTTTGTTTTTGATTGCGCAAATAGTCGTATTTCATCAACGCTTCGACAATTGGTAAGTTGGGCGTGTTTGTCGTTTGTAAAAACGAATAGAGACGGCGGAATAAATCTTCAAGCTGATGTCCGATGCGCGCCCATCCTTGTTCGTCCCAATACGTGCCGAACGATTGGAAAAAGTCAAACGGTGTGTCAAATAAATGGGTGACGATATATTCAATCGTCTCGTCCATGCGATGGTCGTTCCAATATTTTTCAAGCACATCTTCTACTTGTTTTAAGCGAATGACGTCGTCAAATGATAGCACGCGGTTGCGCAACATTTCATACGGCGCCCGATCCATAAAGATGTAGCCGTACTCGTCTGCTTGACGGCGCAGTCCTGTGCCGCGCAACATTTTTAAAAACCCGAGCTGCAATTCTTCAGGGCGAAGGGCAAACACGTCGTTAAACGTTTTTCGAAACGATGTGTAATCTTCTTCAGGAAGTCCGGCAATTAAATCGAGATGTTGCGCAATTTTTCCACCTTGTTTTACCATCGTAACCGTTCGGGTAAGTTTATCAAAATTTTGTTTCCGCATGACGAGTTTATTCACTTCATCGTTCGTCGATTGCACGCCAATTTCAAAGCGAAACAGTCCCGGCGGCGCTTCACGGTTTAAAAACTCGATCACTTCTGGACGCATAATATCCGCTGTAATTTCAAATTGAAAGACGACGCCCGGCACGTGTTCGTCAATTAAAAATTGAAACATATCCATCGCATAGCTGCGGCTAATGTTAAACGTGCGATCGACAAATTTAATGACTTTCGCGCCATGTTTCATTAAGTAGCGTAAATCTTCTTTTATTTTTTCACGGTCAAAATAGCGCACGCCAACTTCAATGGACGACAAACAAAATTGACAGCTGAACGGACAGCCGCGGCTCGTTTCGACGTATGTGACGCGTTTGGACAAATGCGGAATATCTTCTGGAAAGCGAAACGGCGACGGCATATTCGCTAAATTGATTTTATTTCGCTGCGGATTGATGACCGGTTTGCCGTCTTTATGAAAGGCAAGTCCAGCGATCGTTGCGACATCTTCACCGCGATGAAGCGCTGTCAGAAGCTGTTTAAACGTTTCTTCTCCTTCGCCGATGACGATATAATCAAACTGTGGTACGCTCTCAAGCCAATAAGCAACATCGTATGACACTTCCGGCCCACCGACGACGATCGTAACGTTCGGATGCACTTTTTTTAATAGCTGAACGACTTCAATCGTCTGTTCAATGTTCCAAATGTAACAGCTAAATCCAACGACATCTGGCTTGCGGCGGTATAAATCGGTGACGATATTTAACACAGGGTCTTTAATCGTATATTCGACGAGCTGCACATGAAACTCTGGTGCGGCGTATGCTTTCAAATACCGGATCGCTAAGTTTGTATGAATATATTTCGCATTTAACGTTGTACAGATAATGTTCACTGCAAACGACTCCTTCATATGTAGGTTGCAACAAACTATTATATCATATCGGAAGGGAAGGAAAAAAGGGTGCCCTACAAAAAGGACACCCTTTTATGTTATGCAGAAATTTGTTTTTCTGCTTTTGTCGTTTTGCCGCGGTTTGACATCATAAAGAAGATGAAAGCGACGACGACAGCGTATAAAATGAACCATATGTTGAAGCCGCCAACGACAAGCCCCATGCCAAGCATACCCGCAGCTAAAATGTAATATGTCATCGGAATGAGTGCTTTACGAATTAAATTTCCTTCTTGACCGACGAGGCCGACTGTTGCAGAAGCAGCGACGACGTTATGGACGCAAATCATATTTCCTGCTGCTCCACCAACAGCTTGCAGCGCAACGACGACCGCAGCACCTGAAGCTGACAAGCCGATGCTTTCTGCCGTACCGAACTGGAAGAGAGAGAACATCATATTGCTAAATGTGTTACTTCCAGCGATAAACGCGCCGAGCGCACCGATGAGCGGCGCAACGACCGGCCATGCTGAACCAGCGATGTACGATACCCCTTCTGCTAAAACGAGCGGCATGCTTGCAAGTTCTTCTGTTTTTGAGTTAATGAAAATGTTGATCATTGGTACGGCGAAAATGAGCGCTGAACCTGCGCTTAATGCCGTTTTAAATGAATCGCTAAACGCTTTTTTGTAGCTTTTTGCATCCATGCGATGTAACACGTATGTGATGAGCGAAACGACTAAGAAAATTGTACCCGGCAAGTAAAGTGGCGTCGATTTAATCGCGATGCCGGAGTTAAATACGTTGTCGATTAAAATGGTGACGCTTTCTCCTGTTAAAAATGTTTTTACTTCCGTTACTGTGCGCGTAATGACGAGCAAAATCGCAACTAATACGTATGGGAACCATGCGTTTAAAAGCGAAATGCGCTTGTTCCCTTGTTGCAAGTTCACTTGTTCGTTGTTTAAGCGGCCGATCCAATCTTGTTCCCATTCGCTCCGCTTTTCAAAGTCAAACGTATCTTTTGGCATAAACAAGCCTGCTTTTGCGGCTGGTACGACGATCATCAGGCCGATTAACGCCCCGACTAACGATGGAAACTCTGGTCCGAGCACGTTTGCGATTATCGCATACGGAACGGTGAACGCCAATCCGGCAAGCAACGCAAACTTCCATACGCGTAATCCTTCGCGGAATGAACGATTTTTACCGAAAAAGCGCGTCATCATGCCGACCATAATGAGCGGAATGAACGTTCCGACTAACGCATGAATGAGACCGACGTTTGCGGCAATTTGCAACAAATAATCCGTAAACTCCATATCGCCAATCGCTTTCATAACCGCTTCTTGGTTAGCAAGCCCTGTATTAACTCCAACGAGAATTGGCGTACCGATTGCCCCGAAAGAAACAGGCGTACTTTGAATAATAAGCGCAACTAGTACGGCGGCCATCGCAGGAAAACCGATTGCGACAAGAAGCGGGGCAGCGATGGCTGCTGGCGTACCAAAACCTGCTGCACCTTCAATAAATGAACCGAACAACCAAGCGATAATGATCGCTTGAATGCGGCGGTCTGGCGAAATGTGAATAAACCCTTGACGAATCGTTTCAATTGCGCCGCTTTCTTTCACCGTATTTAAAAGCAACACCGCACCGAAGACGATAAACATAATTTCAATCGCTGTTTTTATACCGTTGACGCTTGCGGCGGCGACAACGTTCATTTTCGTTCCCCAAACAAATAGCGCAATAGCTGCGGTGACAACGAGCGCAACAGGCATCGCGCGGCTCGCTGGCCATTTCAGCACGACGAGAAATAAGAAAACTGTTAAAATTGGCAATAGTGCGATAAAAGATAACATACCGATACTCATACAAATCCCCCTTTGTTTATGTGAATGATATAACAATATGTGATGACGTAATTCCTTATCCCCTCCTCATAAGGTCATACAATCATCTGATGAGTATATCATAATGTAAGCGCAATCATTTTTCAATACAAAAATTTAAAAATTTTTCACATTTCTTTTGTACAAAAATATGATATGATATTCTATTTGTGTGGGGGAGTAAACAAGAGATGATGGGGTGGACAATGTGTACAAACAAATTAAGCCGAAAAAAATATATGAAGAAGTAGCCGAAGCCATCTTACATATGATTCAAACGGGACAGTTAAAGCCCGGAGATAAACTCGACTCCGTCCAGCAGCTTGCCGAAAACTTTCAAGTCGGCCGCGCGGCCATTCGCGAAGCGTTAACGGCGCTTAGGGCGATGGGGCTTATTGAAATGAAACAAGGGGAAGGCACATACGTGCGCGAATTTGACCCAGCGATGTTATCGTTTCCGATTTCTGCTGCTGTGCTGATGAATAAAGAAGACGTTGCCCATTTATTAGAAGTGCGCAAACTGCTTGAAGTTGGCGCAGCTGGAGTGGCGGCGCGAAAACGGACGGAAGAAGATTTGCGCGCGATGCAAAGCGCCCTTACGCAAATGCGTGAGGTGATCGGCGATGAAGAGCTTGGGGAACAGGCCGACTTTTTATTTCATATGGCGATTGCGGCGGCGACGAAAAATCCGTTATTAGTTAGCTTAATGAACAACGTGTCGGGAATGATGATGGAAACGATGCGTGAAACGCGACGCATTTGGCTGTTTGCGAAACAAGCGACGACGGAGCAGCTGCTTGAAGACCATATCGCCATTTTTGAAGCGATTCGCGAACAAAACATCGAACTTGCGCAAGAGCGAATGAAAGACCATTTAGGACACGTAGAAAAAGTGCTTTCTGACTACATTTCTTTATGATGGGGGGGCTCCCTCCACACATACTCATCAGATGACCGGTTGACTAATTTGGCAATTGCATGTAAAGTGAAGGAAAAGAAAACGTTTTCTTGGAGAGGGGATTTCGGATGAACGTCACATTATTCGTTACATGTTTAGTCGATTTATTTCACGTCAATGTCGGAAAAGCGACAGTAGAGCTGTTAGAGCGGCTTGGATGCACAATTCATTTTCCAGAAGGGCAAACGTGCTGTGGTCAGCCCGCGTACAATAGCGGGTATGTAAAAGAAGCGAAGGAAGCGATGAAACATATGATTCGCACGTTTGAACATGCAGAATATATCGTGACCCCATCCGGTTCGTGTGCAACGATGTTTAAAGAATATCCGCACATTTTTCAAGGTGATGGGGAATGGGAAGAACGCGCGCAACGCCTCGCCGATAAAACGTACGAACTGACGCAATTTATTGTTGATGTGCTAAAAGTGGAAGATGTTGGCGCGCGGTTAGAAGGGAAGGCGACGTACCATACGTCATGTCATATGACGCGCCTGCTCGGCGTGAAAGACGCGCCGTTTACGTTATTACAACACGTGAAAGGGCTGGAAGTTGTCCCTTTGCCAAACGCGCACAATTGCTGTGGATTTGGCGGCACGTTTTCCGTAAAAATGGGGCCGATTTCAGAACAAATGGTCGATGAAAAAATTCAATGCATTGAACAAGTCGAAGCGGACTACTTAATTGGCGCCGATTGCGGCTGTTTAATGAACATCGGCGGGCGCATCGAACGAAAAGGGAAGCCGATTCGCGTCATGCATATTGCCGAAGTGCTGAACTGTCGATAAGGGGGGATTTATATGGCATTGAAAATTAACATGGGAGAGTTTCACGAACGGGTGGAAAAGGGGATTCATAATACGTTTATGCGCGGGGCAGTGGCAGGGGCGCAAGAGCGACTGCGCACGCGCCGATTAGAAGCAGCCGAAGAACTCGGCAACTGGGAAGAATGGCGCGCGCTCGGAGAAGAAATTCGCCAACATACACTTGAAAACTTAGACTATTATTTAATGCAACTGAGCGAAAATGTAAAAAAACGCGGCGGCCATGTGTTTTTTGCGCAAACGGCAGAAGAAGCAAACGACTACATTTGCCGCGTCGTCGCAAGCAAACAAGCGAAAAAAATTGTGAAATCGAAGTCGATGGTGACGGAAGAAATTCATATGAATGCCGCATTAGAGAAGCTTGGCTGTGAAGTCATTGAAACGGATCTTGGCGAATACATTTTGCAAGTCGACGACCACGATCCACCGTCTCATATCGTTGCGCCGGCGCTTCATAAAAATAAAGAACAAATTCGCGACGTATTTAAGGAAAAGTTAGCGTACACAAAAACGGAAAAGCCGGAAGAGCTTGCCCTTCATGCGCGCCATATGCTTCGCCATGAATATATGACAGCTGATGTGGGCATTACCGGATGCAATTTTGCGATTGCCGAGTCCGGTTCGATTACGCTCGTGACGAACGAAGGAAACGCCGATTTAGTCACCGCATTGCCGAAAACACAAATTACAGTCATGGGAATGGAGCGCATCGTACCGACGTTTGAAGAAATGGAAGTGCTCGTTAGTTTACTGACGAGGAGTGCGGTCGGGCAAAAGTTGACGAGCTACATTACCGTATTAACCGGTCCGCGCGAGGAAGGGGAAGTGGATGGACCAGAAGAATTTCATCTCGTCATTGTCGATAACGGGCGTTCTGACATTTTAGGAACGGAATTTCAGTCGGTGTTACAATGCATTCGCTGCGCGGCTTGCGTCAACGTCTGCCCGGTATATCGCCATATCGGCGGTCATTCATACGGTTCGATTTATTCCGGGCCGATCGGGGCGGTATTGTCCCCGCTTCTTGGCGGTTACGATGATTATAAAGAATTGCCGTATGCGTCCACGTTATGCGCGGCATGTACGGAAGCGTGCCCGGTTAAAATTCCGCTTCATGAACTGCTATTAAAACATCGCCAAACGATCGTCGAGCGCGAAGGAAAAGCGCCGATTTCGGAAAAATTAGCGATGAAAGCGTTCGGATTAGGTGCAGCATCATCGCTGTTATATAAGCTTGGTTCAAAAATTGCCCCGACTGCCGTCAATCCGTTTACGACAAACGACCGCATTTCGAAAGGACCTGGACCGTTAAAAGCGTGGACGGACATTCGCGAGTTTCCAGCGCCAGAAAAAGAGCGATTCCGCGACTGGTTGAAACAAAGGGGGAACGAATAAATGGAAGCTTTTTTACAACGAATTGCTTCACGACTTGGACGCGATGTGCGTACGTCTGTAGAACGCCCGAAATGGAAACATGCCCCGCAACATACCGTATTTCAAGGGTATAGCCAAGACGAGTTGCTTGATGAATTAAAAAAGCAATGTACGCGCATTCATACGACGCTTGTCGAAACGACAGCGGGTCGTCTCGTTGACGCGATAGACGACGTTATAGCGGCACATGGCGGCGGCCCGATTGTCGTCGCCAACGATGAGCGTTACGAGCAGTTTGGATTAAGCTCGCTTTTCACGCGCGAAGATGTACACGTATGGGATCATACGCTCGGACGGGCGAATATCGAAGCGGCTGAGCGAGCCAATATTGGCATCACCTTTAGCGATATAACATTAGCTGAATCAGGAACGGTTGTGCTATTAAACAACCGCGATCAAGGGCGGACGATTAGCTTTTTGCCAAAAACGTATGTTGCGATCATCCCGAGAAGTACTATCGTTCCGCGCATGACGCAAGCGGCTCGCACTATTCGCGAACGAGGACACGTACCATCATGCATCAACTTCATTACAGGTCCGAGCAACTCCGCAGATATTGAAATGAATTTAGTCGTCGGCGTGCACGGACCGGTGAAAGCGACATATATCGTCATCACCGACCGATGAGCAGCGAACAAGCTGCTCTTTTTTATTCCGATCAGATTAGTGAAATTATCAGAAAGTTAAGAAGGAATAGCAAAAAATGTAGCGAATATAATCAAAAATATAGTAGAGAGGGAGTTAGTCGGGGAGGGAAACCATTTGAGTGCGAAAGGAAATATGATTGAAAAACCACAATCCATCCACATGGCCAAACAAGAAAAAGAAGCGATGGAGGAGAAAATTCGTCAATATCGTTTTATTTTTGAACAAGCGACAGATGCGATTGCGTTAGTGAATAAAGACGGTGCGTTCATCGACATGAATGAAGCGGCGTGCCGCCTGTTTCGTGCGTCAAAAGAAAAACTGCTACAAAAACATTTTCAAGACTATTTGCATCTTGTTCCTGAACATGTTTTCCAATTTCAAAAACAAATGCTTCATAAGTTCGGGTCATACGATGACGAGCTTGTTATCCGTTTAGCTGATGGCGAAACGAAGCATGTGCAATTGTTTATGCGCCGCCACCCATCATTTGATTTATACATCATCCGCGACATTTCCTCAAAAAAAGTGCTTGAGCGTGAACGTTCGATTAACGAAACGTTATTTAAAGATTTGTTTAACCGCGCAGGCGACGGCATCGTCATTTTTGATGTACAAGGGCGATTTATTGATGCGAATCCTTCCTTTTGCGCGAGCGTCAACGTAAACAAAGAGGAGCTGTGCAAGCTTTCCATTCAAACATTTATCCCGATCGAATATCATCATTTGTTCGAACAACTGTTGCTGACGTTAAAGCGCACAGGGACAGTATCGAGCGAACTGCCGTTTATTTTAGCGGACGGCATGCAAAAGCTGTTTGAAATTACCCTTACGGCGAACGTACATAGCGGCTTTTTTATGGCGATTATGCGCGACGTCACCGAAAAACGAAATATGGAAATGAACTTACAGCGAAGTGAAGAGCGGTTTCGTGCCATTTTTGAACAAGCTCACGAAGCGATTTTCATTTGCGATGATTGTGGCAACATTTTGCGCGCCAACCCTGCGGCAAGCCGAACGTTTGAATTGCCGCTCCACGATCTTGTCCATGCGAACGTCTTGCAATTTGTCGATGCAAAAAGTAAAAAAGTGCGCCGCGTGCTGCGCCAATTTTTCCGCGACGGAGAAATTCGCGACGAATTAACGTTTCATATGCCAAATGGAGAGCGAAAACAGCTTGAATTTACGTCAAAAAAAGGAGTCATTAACGGCTACCATTTAACGATTTTTCGCAACGTTAGCGAACGTAAAAAAATGGAGAAAGAGTTGCGCGAACAAGAACAAAAATTTCGCAGCATATTTAATCATGCGATGGACGGGATGATGTTAATTGACGATGAGCAGCGCATTTTTGATGCGAATCCGGTAGCGTGCCGCATTTTCGCTTTAAAAAAAGAACAGTTGATCGGAAAACGTGTGCACGCTTTTATCGGAACGAATCATTTAAAACATTTTCAAACGTGGTTGAGCAAAGCAGGGGAAGAAGAAGAATTCGTCATGGTGGACGGAAAAGGGAAACAAAAAATTGTTGAACTGTCGTTTAAACGAAACGTCATTGAACATGTTGGACTTATGATGGTGCGCGACATCACGGAGAAAAAAGAAATGGAAGAACGTCTGCGCAAGTCGGATACGTTAAACGTCGTCGGACAGCTTGCGGCAGGAATCGCCCACGAAATTCGCAACCCGATGACGGCGTTAAAAGGGTTTATTCAACTGTTGCAAGGAAGCATGAGTCATGAGAACGAAACGTATCATATGTACTTCGAGGTCATTATGTCGGAATTAAAACGAATTGAATCGATTATTACCGAGTTTCTTGTGCTCGCTAAACCGCAAGCCACTCATTATGAAAAAAACGATGTCGCGAAAGTGATGCAAGAGACGGTTGACTTATTAAGCGTGCAAGCGACGATGCATAACATTCAAATTGAAGCCACATATGAGCCGATTCCGCCCGTTTATTGCGATTCGAAACAACTGAAACAAGTGTTTATTAACATATTAAAAAATGCGATCGAAGTGATGCCAAAAGGCGGGACGATTACCGTGTCCGTTCAGCGTGTCGACGAACGGGTGCGCATTGCCATTCGCGACCAAGGTTGCGGCATTCCGAAAGAAAAAATAAAAAAAATAGGCGAGCCGTTTTATACGACGAAAGAGCGAGGCACAGGGCTCGGATTAATGGTAAGCTATAAAATTATCGAAGAACATCATGGACGCATTGATGTCGAAAGCGAAGTCGGCGTGGGCACAACGTTTTATATTACTTTACCAGCGACGAACGATATATAGTACAATAGACTGACAGCTAAAGAGGTGGATATGATGTCTTCGTCCGGCAGTAAGCGAACTGCTTGAAAAAGGAACGGACTATTCGTTTCACGGACGTCGATACGTTATCGTATAACCATTTTACAACGGAAGATTTCGCAAAGTTAAAACAAATTGATGAACTCATTGCCCGCACAAGCAAGAAATATCTGCCGAAGTCATTCAGTTGCTCGATGAACTGATTGAAAAAGTCGAAAAAGAACGAACGTTTGAAACCCACCTCGCGTAAGGTGGGTTATTTTTTCGCTATATGGGACAACGCAAGTGCAAAAATTAAAATGGCGCCTTTGACAATATCTTGAGCGTAATATGGCACGTTCATCATCGTCAGCCCATTTAACAATACGCCAATGAAAATCGAACCGAGCAACGTGCCGATGACGTTCGGCTTGCCAGCGCCGAATACAGAAAAGCCGATGAACGCCGCTGCGACCGCATCCATTAATAACGGCGCACCTGCCGACACTTGTCCGGTGCCGATGCGCGAAGCGAGCACAATGCCACCTAAAGCTGCAAACGCTCCGCTAATCATATAAGCATACGCGCGATAGCGATTGACCGGAATGCCGGTTAGTCTTGCGGCTTCGCGGTTTTCTCCGGTCATATAAAACATTCGCCCTGCTTTCGTGTACGTTAAAAAAAGATGGGCGCAAACGACGATGATGAGCATAAGCAAGACGGAAAAAGGGATGCCAAACAGCTCTCCTTGCCCGATAAACAAAAAAGAAGGGATAAACTTGCCCGGCGCTACACCACCTTCTGGAAGCGGCATGTCATTATAAATGGAAAATCCTTTCGTATATGTGAGCTGAACGCCGTTGACGATATACATGACCGCTAACGTCGCCAACAAATCAGGCAGCCGCAGTTGAATCGTTAAAAACGCATTGCACAACCCGACGAGCACTCCGAGAAGAAGCGGAATGATGAGCGCGACAAATAGTTCTTGCCGATGTAAAACGAGCGCGGATGCGCTAGCGATCGTCGCTAAGCTAGCGGTTGAGCCGACCGATAAATCGAACCCATCGACGATAAGCGAAAATGTGATTCCAATTGCGACGAGCGTGACGATAGAAATGGATCGTAAAATGTCGCTAAAATTCGCATACGTGAAAAAAGAGTCGAGCGTCGCGCTAAAAAAAGCGATGACGACAACAATCGCAACGATCGTTCCGTATTTATATAAAAATTTCACCTTTATTCACCTCCGCTCATGTCATGAACGAGCTGTTCGTATGTCGTTTCATATGCTTTCACTCGCTTAATGAAGCGACCGTCCACCATGACGTAAATGGTATCGGCGATATGAAGAAGCTCTTGGCATTCGCTCGTGAAATAAATAATCCCCTTTCCTTCGTCCGCAAGCGAGCGAATAATCGCAAACACTTCTTCTTTCGCATGCACGTCAATGCCTTTTGTCGGCTCATCAAAAATAAAGACGTCGCCATTTGTTTGCAGCCATTTCCCGATGACGACTTTTTGTTGATTGCCGCCGCTTAAGTTTTTCGCAAGCGCAGTCGGCGAAGACGGACGAATATGTAACGAAGAAATGAGGCTTGTGGCGATCGTGCGCTCACGTCGTTTGTCAATCCATTGCCATGGAGCGATGTTTGACAATAGCCGCACCGTCAAATTTTTTTCGACCGTTTCGTTCATAAATAGCCCTTGTTTGCGCCGTTCTTCTGGAATGAAACAAACGCCAGCTTCAATGGCGTCTTTTGGTGACGACCATGCTTGTTTTTTGCCGCGGACGATGCGTTCGCCTGTCGTTTTTACGTGAGCGATCATACTTTCGGCGAGTTCTGTTTTTCCCGCTCCAACGAGGCCGGCGATGCCGACAATTTCCCCGCGGCGTACAGTAAGGTCGACCGTCGTTTTCGTTTTCGGAATGTATAGTTGCTTCACTTGAAAAAGCGGCTCTCCGCTTATTTCACGACGATGTTTTTGGCGCACGTCCGCTCGTCGTCCGACCATATGGCGCACGATATCTTCTGTCGCTAGCGACACATCGCCTTCGTAAACGACTGTCCCATCGCGCAAAATCGTCATGCGGTCGCAAATGCGTTTTATTTCGTGAAGTTTGTGCGAAATGTAAATAAACGCCACGCCTTGCGTTTTTAACTGTTCAATCATCGCAAACAACCGGTTCGTTTCTTCATCGCTAAGCGAGGCGGTCGGCTCGTCTAAAATGATGTAGCGCGCGGAAGAGGAAAGGACGCGCGCCAGTAAAATGAGCTGTTTTTCATGAAGCGTGCACGTTTGTACGGGCGCATCGAGCGACAAATGTTCCAAGCCGACGCGCGCAAGAAGCTGTGTGACAAATGAACGTTGCTTCGTTTTTGAAAACAACGGTTGTTTTTGCGCGACGATATGTTCGGCGAGCACGTTTTCGTATACGGACAAAGCAGGGAACAACGCGGCATCGACTTCTTGTACGACATGTCCGATGCCCGCTCGTTTCGCATCTTTTGGTGAAAAAAAGGTGTGCGTCTTTCCGTCGATGGCAATCGTTCCGCGCGTCGGCTGCAACACGCCGGCTAAAATGTTCATTAACGTGCTTTTTCCTGCTCCGTTCATTCCTAAAAGGGCGTGAACTTCGCCCGGTTGGACATGGAAGTTCACGCCGTTTAATACGGTGACGTCACCAAATGAATGGACGATCTCATTCATGCGTAAGCCGCTCATTGCTTATTCACCTTTGCCTCTAACGTTTTCATCCACGGTGAAACCGCAACGTTCGATTGTCCCCAGCCTTGGATGTAGTTGTGCAAATCGTTCATCGTAATCGCTGTGTTTGGTAAATCGGAACGTTTCACTAAATGCGGCTCAAGTGAGTAAATGTTTGGTGTCGGCTCGCCAGCAATTTTTTGGTAAGCAAAGCGCACTTGTACGCGCCCAACTTCCGCTGGATCGGTAGCAGTCGTTGCGACCCAAGGGCTGTTTGGCTGTTGAATGATTTGTAAATCTTCATCGCTTAAGTCGATGCCGTACACTTTAATTTCTGTTCGGCCTGCTTGTTGAATGGCGCGCGTCGCTCCTTTGGCGAACTCATCCCACGTCGCAAACACCGCATCGATGTCGCCTTTGTTCGGATATTTTTTCAAAATCGCTTCCATTTGCGTTTGTGTATCTAATGCAGTATTGGCGCTTGCGGTGCCGAATTTCGCCACTTCTTTTATGTTCGGATATCGTTTTTGAAACGCTTCATAAATGACGTGGCGCCGCTCCATCGGCGTAAAACCGCCGACCCAAATGGTGACAATTTCCCCTTCGCCGTTTAAATCTTCCGCTAACGTTTTTAACGTTTTCCACGCTAAGCTGTAATCGTCTTGGTCAATAACCGTGACGCCCGGAATGTTTAAGTCGTTGTCGAATGCGACGACGTGAATGCCTTTCGCGAGCGCTTTTTCAACAGGCGCTTTGAGCGCGTCGGCGCGTCCGTGGTCTAGTAAAATGGCATCGACGTTTTGGTTGATTGCTGTTTCAACGTATGAGGCCATTTTCGTTAAATCGTTGTCGGCGTTATAAATTTGCACGTCGCCGCCAAATTTCGCGACTTGTTCTTTTACGCCGGCGATATATTGCGATGAAAACGTGCCGATCGACATTTGCATAATGGCAGCAATCTTAATCGGCTTTTGTAACGCTTCTGGAATGTCGGCTTGTTCTGTTTCTCCTTTTGCTTCTTCTTTCGCTTCTTGTTTCGGCTGTTCGGCCGGTTTCGATACGGCGTCTTGTTCATTCGTGCAACCTGTTAAAAGGGCAAATATAAGCACGATGAGTATTGATAGTTTTTTCATGTGAAAACCCCCTCAAATAATGTCGGTAGCTTCGTTTTGTAGTCGCCAGACACGATGCCTTTTTCGGTAATGATGCCGGTAATGAGTTCATGCGGCGTAACGTCAAATGCAGGATTGTACACGTTCACATTCGGCGCGATGTTTACACCAGCGATATGGGTCACTTCTTCTTTCGCCCGTTCTTCAATCGGAATGTCGTCCCCTGTTTCCGTCTGTAAGTCGATCGTCGATAGCGGAGCGGCGACGTAAAACGGAATGTTGAACGCGTTCGCTAAAATCGCTAAGCCGAGCGTGCCGATTTTGTTCGCTGTATCGCCGTTGGCGGCAATGCGGTCTGCCCCGACGATGACGGCAGAAATGCGCTTTGCTTTCATCGTTTGCGCCGCCATATTGTCTGTAATGAGCGTCACATCGACGCCAGCTTGCGAAAGTTCCCAAGCGGTAAGCCGCGCACCTTGCAGCACAGGGCGCGTTTCGCAAGCGTACGCATGAAGCGTCATTTCTTTTTCTTTCGCTAAATGAAACGGTGCGAGCGCCGTGCCGTATCGGGCGGTAGCAATCGCCCCCGCATTGCAAATCGTCATGATGCGATCGCCGTCTTGGAACAAAGAAAGGGCATGTTCGCCGATGCGTCGGCATACGTCTTCATCTTCAACTTGAATGCAAATCGCTTCATGAATGAGCGTCGTTTTCGCTTCATTGACCGAGGTGGCGTTGGCGACGCTTTTCATAAGCCGGTCAAGCGCCCAAAATAAATTGACGGCGGTCGGACGCGAACTTGCTAAATAGTCGCGGTCGCGCTTTAAATTGGCGTGAAACTGTGCTAAGTCGTTTGTTTCATACGATTTTGCCGCAAGCGCTAACCCGAAGGCAGCGGTCATGCCGATTGCTGGCGCCCCGCGCACTTTTAACGCGACGATCGCGTCCCATACGTCTTTTATATTTTTTAACTCTAAATATTCAGTCTTATGAGGCAACGCTTGTTGGTTTAAAATCGTAATATGCGTATCGTGCCATTGTACAGATTTCATCGTATCGTCTTCCCCCTAGCTGTTGACATGTGCGGTTTGTTCAACGAGACGTTTGATAGCATGAATCGGCAAATGTTCACGTTGCACGATGAGTTCGCGTCCGAGGCGAAGAGCGTGCCGTTTTGCTTCTAGCCGCCGTTCAAGCGGCAATTCGTCCAAATCAGCTACGTGCGCTAAGCCGATCGTGCGGCGAATGACTTCGCAACCCGCAAATCCGATCGCTTCGACGAGCGCATCGCTTACGATGTCGTCGAGTACGAAAGAAACGCGCGCATACGGTTCGTTGCTTTCTTGCCAACATGTTGTAAATGTACGAACAAACACGTCCCACGTTTTTTCAATATGCGTAAAGAGCGGCTCGCGTTCGCTTTCATGGCGAGAGAGGGCGTTTAATAGTAAATTGGCAAAAAATTGCCCTAAATCAAAGCCGATCGGACCGTAAAATGCAAATTCTGGATCAATTACTTTCGTGTCATCGTCGCTTGCGAATATGCTTCCGGTATGTAAGTCGCCATGAAGCAACACGTCTGCTTTTGTTAAAAAGAGCCGTTTTAATTTCGCTGCTTCGCGCTTGAGTTCATCATCTTGCCAAAGCCGCTCGACATCAGCACGAAGCTCCGTTTCAAAGCTGTTCGTGTCGTGGTCAAAAAACGGGTCGGTAAAGACGAGATCTTCCGTAATTTTACAAAGTTCAGGGTTTGTAAACTGTTGCACGAGCTTCTTTTTTTGTTGTTGATTCATGCCAAAATCCGATGTATAAAACGCTGTTTTCGCGACAAACTCACCGATATGTTCAGAAAGCTTCGGAAATGTTTTTCCTTCGATCAGCCCGCGGCGTGCAATTTGTAAATGGGATAAATCTTCCATCACCGTAATCGCTAAAGTCTCATCGGAATAATACACTTTCGGAACATACTGAGGAACGTAGCTCGCGAACGTGCGCAACGCTTGGCTTTCGATTGTCGCGCGCTTTAATGTAAGCGGCCAGCTTTCGCCGACGACTTTCGCGTACGGCAGCGCTTGTTTTATGATGATGCTATCGTTTGTGCGCTCGTTGACGATGCGAAAGACGAGGTTTAAGTTGCCATCGCCAATTTCTTGGCATGAAAGAAGTGCATCTTCTTGGAATAGCCCTAAACGAATCGCGAGCGCGACCGCATTTTGCTCTGTTAACGGTTCGTACATATGAATTCCCTCCTTGACATAAATAAAAAACCTCTTTCGCTGAACGAAAGAGGTTTGAAGTTTGCTTCGCACCTCTTATCTCTCAGCCTACTGCTGCAAGAATTAGCACCGTGCGTCATCGCCGGTTGCCGGGTTTCATCGGGCTCGTCCCTCCACCTGCTCTTGATAAGAGTGTTTGTATTATTCGAATGTTTGTAACAATGAAAAAGTTTCATGAATTCGCTTGATTCGAATCATACATCGCTTCATGTTTGTTTGTCAATCATTTTTTTGAAATTTTTTATACACATCTGGGCGGCGATCGGAAAAAATCGGGATGCGTGCGCGCACGTCTTGCACTTCGTTTATGTCGATATTCGCCACAATGACCGTTTCTTGTTCGTCTCCTTCGGCAAGAATGTTTCCCCACGGATCAATGATCAGCGAATGTCCGGCAAATTCGTTGTTCGGATCTTTTCCTGCGCGGTTGCAAGCGACGACGTAACATTGATTTTCGATCGCGCGCGCCATTAACAACGTGCGCCAATGATGCAGGCGAACGAGCGGCCATTCGGCGACGACAAATAGCACTTCGGCACCGTGAAGCACATGAGCGCGAATCCATTCCGGAAAGCGAATGTCATAACAAATGACGCCTGCGCCCGTCACACCGTCAAGCGAAAATATACCCGTCGTTTCCCCAGCTTGCAAATGTTTATGTTCATCCATCAATTTGAACAAATGAAGTTTGCTATATTCACAAACGACATCGCCGTTTCGATCGACGATATACATCGTGTTCGTTATTTGTCTTTCTGTCTTTTTCGCTACCGATCCGCCGACAATATGCACATTGTACGCACGTGCAAGCGAAGAAAGAAACGTTTTTGCATCTTCGCCGTTTTCATCGGCGATATCGCCAAGTCTCGCTAAATCGTATCCTGTCGTCCATAGCTCTGGCAAGACGACGACGTCGACGTTACGGGCAATTTGTTCCATGTAGCGCACGACGGTTTGTTTATTTTTTTCCGGCTCCCCAAAGGCAATGTCCATTTGTATACAAGCAATATTCATTCGTTTCACGAAACTCACGCAAGGAAGCCCCTGCCTTTAGGCACGGGGAGGAATTGCGCCTTGTGCAAGCTCCGCTTCCTCCTTTCTGTAAGTATATCCATCAAATCGCTGAATGACTTGAATATATTTATAGCTGATTCCTTGTGCGATACGTTTACCGTCTTTTCCTTTGATGTCGAAATTTCCAGTCTTCCTGCATGCCACTTCACCAAACCACACGCCTTTGTATTTTCCTCTTGGAACAATAGCCTTAACCATGTCTCCTGTTTG
>NZ_FOJQ01000026.1 GCF_900111795.1 Anoxybacillus pushchinoensis
ACAGGCAAAATAGTGATGATTTTAGATAACGCTCGAATTCACCATGCCAAACTCATTCAGCCATTTTTAAAAGAACACGAAGATCGGTTAGAGCTCGTCTTTTTGCCACCATACAGTCCGCAATTGAACTTGATTGAAGGGCTATGGAAATGGCTGAAATCAGACGTGATTTACAACGTGTTCTATTCGAGTGTGCAAGAAATTAGAAAGAATGTCCAAGCCTTTATTCAGCGAATCAACCAGAAACCAGAACAAACGATCGATCGTTTGTGTGTTCAGTTGTAAATCTTTAATTCAACTTATATAGGTTATTTTATGATTAAATTGGACAGTTGAATAGTTCTCCTAAAGGGGAGTAGCTTTTACAACAAAGTCGTCATTTCGGAGTTTTGCCGCTCCCGGCTTTGTTGGCAACGTTAACGTTGTTAGCAAGACCTTTACCCGTTGGTAAAGGTCTTTATTTGTATGTAAAACCTTTACCATACATGGTAAAGGTTTTTTATTTGATAATCTGGGAGGTAAGTGTATGAAAAAAAGACAGCATTTACTCGTTGTAAAAAGGATGATTTATTTGCTTGAGTGTATAAAAAGGATAAAATTCATAATGGTTGGTAAAAATGAATGTTGGCTCTCCTAAAGGAAAATACGGTCTTATTTAGAAAATGAAACATCAAACTACAGTAAAATACTAAAGGAGGATTCAGGTTACATGGAACTTTCAATTTTATTAGAATACAGCTGGGTATTACTACTTCTAATTGCACTTGAAGGGATTTTGGCAGCTGATAATGCACTTGTTTTAGCTATTATGGTCAAGCATCTTCCGGAAGAACAAAGAAAGAAAGCGTTGTTTTATGGGCTTGCAGGTGCATTCGTTTTCCGTTTTGCTTCACTATTTGTGATTTCATTCCTTGTCAATGTATGGCAGATTCAGGCGATAGGTGCTCTTTATCTTTTATTCATCGCAATCAATCATATTTTTAGAAAAGTTGCTGTAAATAAAGAAAAAGAAAAAAATAAAGAAATACAGGAAAAGAAACAATCCGGATTTTGGGGAACTGTTTTCAAAGTAGAATTGGCCGATATCGCATTTGCAGTCGACTCCATTCTTGCAGCAGTAGCATTAGCAGTTACGCTTCCGGATACAAATCTTCCGCAAATCGGCGGACTGGATGGAGGTAAGTTTCTCGTTATCTTTGCTGGAGGATTAATAGGCTTAATTATTATGCGCTTTGCTGCTCATTTCTTTGTAAAATTGCTTCATTCGAAACCTGGTTTGGAAATCGCTGCGTTTCTCATTGTTGGCTGGGTTGGGGTAAAGCTATCTGTTTATACGTTATCACACCCTCAGCTGGCAATATTACCTGAAGGGTTTGCAAAATCACCTGAATGGAAAATAACATTCTATGCTGTACTCGTTCTGATCGCATTAGGTGGCTGGTTTTTATCAAAGGAGAAAAAAGAACTGCCTTCCGCAGAAGAATAATCCAATGGAAATGGGTAGTTTCAAAGATTTTCCCTTTTAGAAACATAGCTTGAGCCGCCCTTTATTTGGACGGCTCGGGCTTTAATAATCTAGAAAGAGAACATTTATTTGAAATCGTTCAATGAATTGGTTCAAAGGTGTGTACAAAGAAAAGTTCGAGAATATTACTGAATGATAAGAACAAGATTTGAAATTTATCGGCGCAGGAAAAAGCAATTTTAAGATTCAGTCAACAAATATATATACATGCACCTTAAAACCATGACTTCTGTATGAACACCTTTTTTCATGGCTATACTGCTCCTAAATATTTCTATACAAAAGGAGCGGAATTGGCATGAAACGTTTGAAAATTACAAATGACCACGGCTGGACGCCTCGAACCCTTCGGAAACAAGAACGGAAAATCAAAGATGCTTCCCTTCGTGTTCGGGTGACCGCTGTTCGTCTTGTCATGGAAGGTCACCTCGGTAAAGATGTGGCCAAAATGGTCAATCTGTGCCGTCAATCCGTTGCCATCTACGTTGCACGGTTTAATCAAGGTGGGCTCGATCATCTACTCGATCGTCGGTTGCCGCCTGGTCGTGTGCCGTTTCTTACGGAAGAACAACAACAAGAAATTAGACAACTCGTGTTAACTACTACACCTGTGGATGCTGGCTGGGGCATCGCTTCGTCATGGAACACGCGCATTTTACAATCTTACATTCAACAAACCTATGGTGTTTCCATGTCACGGGAAGGGATTCGCAAGTTGTTGCATCGTTTGCGTTTGTCATGGACACGCCCGACGTATAAGCTCGTCAAAGGAGACGCTAAGCGTCAAGCTGCTTTTCAAAGAGAACTTGAATTTATAAAAAAAACTAATTACCGAGAATGTTACCATGTTTTATGTGGATGAGACACATGTTCGTGCCTATCAAGCGCTGCGTACGACATGGGCAGAAGTAGGGAATCAAAGACAAGTGCCAAGCTACGGACACCATGACCATGTGTCCATTTTTGGTGCAGTTGGCGTTCAACAAGGCGATGTGGTGTTTCATCGTGCATCATCCGCCAATGCCGAAACGTTCCTTGACTTTTTGCGCCGATTGAAAGAGAAATATGCCGATTGATTCATCGTGCTTGTGTTAGACAATGCGCGTATTCATCATGCCAAGATGGTACAAGCCTTTCTTGATGGCGAGGAAGGCGATGCTTTTCATTTCATCTTTTTGCCACCGTATTCTCCACAGTTAAATCCGATTGAACGGCTGTGGAAGTGGTTGAAAGATGAAGTGATTGTCAACGTTTTTCACAAGGATCAAAATGACATTGCCCAATTCATTACTTGCTTTGAACAGTACGTCTTACAACATCCAGATGAGGTGTTACACCGCATGGGGTGTGCTGTGTGAATCAGAGGTTAAAATGCCAATTTGGATGTATATATTTAGGTTTATTCTGTATACTTTATACGTGAAGTATATTGTATAAACATAAACAGCTTTTAGAATACTATGATGATAGTTTTAGACCCACAATCGCCGTTATAATGAGGGCTATAAATAATATTCTTTTCCAATCCTTTGCATCACCATAAACAAACATCCCCACTAGTGTTCCTCCAACAGTACCGATCCCTGTCCAAACTGCATAGGCTATTCCCATTGGCAATGTGCTTAACGCTATACTTAATAGACTAAAGCTTACTAGAAAACCAAGGATTAATACCATATATGATTGGATTTTATTGTGCTTTGCAACTAGGTTAATACCTATCACGCCAACCACTTCAAATATTCCTGCTAAAATTAACGTAACCCAAGCCATTATGCTACATCCTTTTCTTCATTTGTAACGAGCTTCAAGCCTAAAATACCAATTATAAGTAAAACAAGAAACAGTATCTTCATCCAACTAAACTCTTCCCCAAATACAAGTATATCTACAATTGCTGTTCCAGCTGTACCCATCCCTGTAAAAACTGCATAGGCTGTCGCAACAGGTAGCGTTTGTGTTGAGAGGATGATTAAATAGAAAGATAAACCGATTAATACTGCTGTGGCAGCCCATTCAAACCAACTGACTGAATACTTCAAACCAATTACCCATAAAACCTCGACTATTCCTGCTAAAACAACATAAAGCCAACTTTTACTCATGTTTATTGTCCTCCGATTTCATTTCTTTTGCTGTAAGACCACACCAAAATAGGTACTATGAGGCATGAAAACGCTTTTTTAGACGATGGGCATCTCCGTATAACATTTCAACAAATAAACTATCTAAAACAGCTAAAAAAGCTGCCGTCGCCATCTCTTCGTCTATCATTGAAGAAATTTCGCCTGCCTCTTTTGCCTTATTGAATATCGGAATAAATAACTCTTCTAGTTTATCTAAATAGCTATACAGCTCACTCATCACTTGCTCACGTAAATGAACTGGTGGCAAAAAGGCATTCCCTAGCATGAATTTCGTTGAATCATACTTTGCATAGCGTTCCATCGATTGCTCCAAAAAATTGTATAAAATATTCTTTATTGGCTAACCTTTAGTCAGAACTAAATCTTCCATCACCATGCTGATTTCAAATTTACAAGCGTCCTCAAAGATTTGAAGGAATAAATCATCCTTCCCCGCAAAGTACGTATAAATAGACTGTTTTTTAATACCGACATCCTTCGCAATATGTGCCAGCGAAGCACCCTCATAGCCATGCAATGCAAAATGATGCAATGAAACTTCCTTCAGTTGATCTAATGTTGTCATTACCTCCAACCACCTTCCCGAACGTTCGTAAGGTAAAATTAACACATACTATATTCGAAGTCCAATCCCCTACCCTTACTCCGTTACCAAAATTTTTTATGTAGATGTATAGTGATTCCTAAACCCATTTTCCTCATCTTCTACAAACTTTTCGTTCTGCAAGTCATATGAAGATGTTTCATCATGGAAGCCAAAATAAACAGGTAAAACAAACTGTTTTCCTCCTGTTACTTTTCAACGTACGACACTCAGCATATGTGGAGTGTGTTGCGAAATTAGAACGCGGTTTGTAAAAGGTCAATCGTTCTATTAGAGAAATATTGATAACAAAAAAAGTAAAGGACATCCCTTTCCTTTTTCATTTGTGAGATCGCCCTTCTATATAGTACAGTAATGATGATGTTTTCCGCTTCACTACAATGTTATTAAAATATTTTTGATTTATTGTGAATTATAATATAATTTTACATAAAGTTCATTTTCAGGATAGAAGGGGAATTATGGAGAATATAAAAAAACTACATCCGATCAGCGTAACAATTATTATCGGAACATTATTTGCAAGAATGGCGATGTTTATGACCATTCCGTTTTTAGCCATTTATTTAACGAGCGTAAAAGGAGTCAGCGCTTCGTTGGCAGGGGCAATTATTGGGATTAGTTCGATTGTAGGACTGTTTGGTGGTTTTTTTGGCGGGTATGTTTCCGATCGATACGGGCGAGAGAAAGTGATGAAAATTTCTCTTTTGATGTGGACGTTCGTGTTTATTGGTTTTGCGACAGCGGAGAGCGTTTGGACGTTTTTTCTATTAAATGCGTTAAACGGCTTATGTCGTTCGTTTTTTGAACCTTCGTCGCGAGCGTTGTTGTCGCAAGTGACAAAACAAGAAAATAAATTGCTTGTGTTTAACTTGCGATATGCAGCAATTAATGTAGGGGCGGCGATTGGTCCGTTAGTAGGGTTGAAAATCGGCAGTTCGTCATCAACAGACGCTTTTTTTATTACCGCTTTTGTTTATTTTCTTTACTTCATTTTGCTCGTCGCTCTTTTTTCAAACGATACGATTGACCAAAACGATAGCGATACATCCGAACATGTAACACTTCGCAATGCTGTCAACGTATTAAGGAACGATCGTGTGTTTTTATTTGCTGTAATCGGGATGATTCTCGGTGTCACAGGGTATTCGCAGTTTAATTCAACCATTCCGCAATATTTGTCGCAATATCAGGATGGTGTACAGCTCTTTTCTTATTTAATCGTCTTTAATGCCATTACTGTACTCATTATACAGTATCCTGTTTCAAGAATCGGCAAGCGGTATTCCGCGCTCACGTCGATTATGTTCGGCATTGTTGCGGTGTCATTCGGACTTTTCGGATTTGGTTTATTTACTGCTGTGCCGATGTTATTTCTTTCTATGTTTATTTTAACAGTAGGAGAGGTGATGATGTTTTCAATGGTCGACATATTTATTGACCAAATTGCACCTCAACAGATGAAAGGATTATATTTTGGTTCTATCGGTTTTACGGCCATAGGTAACGCCATTGGTCCTTGGATTGGAGGATTGATGCTTGAACATCTCGGTTATGGAAATCACATCATTATTTTTAGCTTATTAGCTCTATGTACATCAGTCGGTTTCCCCGTCTTCTTATATGTTGGTCGGTTAATGAAGGCGACAAAACGACATATGGAGTATAGTTTGTAACCGTTTATTACTTTTGTATACGAGGGGGAATGGAGAATGAAAAAATTGCTGGCGATCTTTAGTTTACTGATCGCGGCTCTGCTCGCTGGGATGTTTTTTACCAAAAAAACGATTTTAAGAAAAAGATCGATTCCTCTTTATATATACGAGAAGGTGTTACAGACGTTGAAAAAGCGGTGAGCAAGGCTGTTAAAGAACATGGAAAGTCTTATCGACAGGGAGAATATATTGCCGAAGGACACATCATTCTCGACACAGAACAAAGAGGGTAACTATTCAGTCGCATCATAAAGTGAGCTGAATATTTTTTGCTTTCCCTGTCTATGATGTGAATATTGATAGACAAGGAGGTGAATCGCATCTTGACGGTACGACAAGCTGTATTTACAGTTGAGAGCCTAATCGGCAAAGTCCAACAACAAAAACAGCTCATTCATCAACTCATTCAAGAAAATGAACATTTGCGTCAAGAAAACAAACAGCTACGCAAAGAAAATGAACAACTCAAGCATCGCGTTCAAGAGCTGGAAGCACGCACGAAAAAAAACAGCTCCAATAGCCATTTGCCCCCATCTTCTGACCGTTTTGAGAAAAAGCGTTCCTCCCGCGAGCCGTCTGGCGAAAAGCCTGGCGGGCAAGAAGGACATCAAGGAACGCCGCTCCGTCAAGTGTTTGATCTGCCTCCCGTGTCGATTGAAGTGACACAACATGAGCGTGAATTTACCTTTCAAAAATAATTAGGACAACGTCGTAATTATTTTTAAAAGGCCACCAAGCGATAGCGCGGTAGCTGCGAAAAAAATCTATAAATTTTTTGTGTCTACTTTATTGACCTAATATCATTTTATGTCGTTATCGTTCGAAAGGGGGACGAATATATGTTAGGACATATCGAATAAACGAGGGGAGGTTCCCTCGTTTATTTTGTTAAAATGAAACGAATGCTAGAAATGGCTGCCTCATGTTCAAGAGAGCGATGCGAAAGAAGAGTCAATAGTTGCTCATGGGTGTCGATTTTACTTTCTAGCTTTTTGACGATTTCATTTGTCTCAAGTACAGCTTGTTGGATAAGCATGAAGTCTGGCTTTGTTGCCATATTATCTTTGACTTCTTGCAGTTCCTGCCTTGTTGCCATATTATTTTTGATTTCTTGCAGTTCCTGCCTTGTTGCCATATTATTTTTGATTTCTTGCAGTTCCTGCCTTGTTGCCATATTATTTTTGACTTCTTGTAGTTCCTGCTTTGTTGCCATATTATTTTTGACTTCTTGTAGTTCCTGCTTTGTTGCCATATTATTTTTGACTTCTTGTAGTTCCTGCTTTGTTGCCATATGATCTTTGACTTTCTCAAGTTCTGCTTTGATTTCTTGCAGTTCCTGCTTTGTTGCCATATGATCTTTGACTTTCTCAAGTTCTGCTTTGATTTCTGCAAGTTCTTGCTTCGTTACCATATTTGTTTCCATTTTTTCAAGCTTGTCCAAAATTTGTAGCAACGTACGCTCCATATTTATATCCCTCCTTTCGTTTGGAAAAGTAGAAAGGGAAACAGCTATGTGGCATGTCGGGTGTTAAGAAGAGGTTTTGTTTGTGTGGTAGTGTAGGTGAAGACCGTTCCCCGATATCTATTATAAATCATAAAGACAGGGATCGGAATAAGAAAATATGCACTCTTTATTTTCATTTTCTCTATATATGATGTATTGTAGTAAGGAGATACGATGATGGGGTGACGAGCACATATGTTATGGAAAGAGGCGGAACAATTTATCACTTTATGTTATACAGAGTTAGGAAAAAACGATGATGAAATACATGAGCGGTTGCAACAAGTGAAACGAGAAATTGAACAAACCGGTACGTATAAACATACGTATGAAGAGCTTGAGCATGGGGCGCGCATGGCATGGCGCAACAGCAATCGGTGCATCGGGCGCCTGTTTTGGCAAACGCTTCATGTGTTTGATGCACGCACCATTGAACGGGAAGAAGATATAGCAGAGCGGCTATTTGACCATATCATGTTTGCGACAAATGGTGGGAAAATTCGGCCGACAATTACTATTTTTCGTCCTGAGCGTGTGCGTATTTGGAATCATCAGCTTATTCGCTATGCCGGATACGAGACAGAGCATGGGATCATCGGTGATTCATCGTCCATTTCATTCACGAAAGCGTGTGAACAGCTAGGATGGAGAGGGGATCGAACGCACTTTGATATTTTACCTCTCGTTATTCAAGTTGATGGCCGACCGCCGAAGTTATTCCCTATTCCAAAAGAGATTGTGCTTGAAGTGCCGATTGAGCATCCGACGCTTTCGTGGTTTCATGATCTACAGTTGAAGTGGTATGCGGTACCGATTATTTCGGATATGTGTTTAGAAATCGGGGGCATACGCTATACAGCGGCGCCATTTAACGGTTGGTATATGGGAACGGAAATTGGTGCGCGCAATTTTGCTGACGATTATCGATACAACATGCTTCCGAAAATTGCATCGTGCATGGGGCTCGATATGTCGAGGAACAGCACATTATGGAAAGATCAAGCGCTTGTCGAGTTAAATATCGCTGTTTTATATTCATACAAAAAAGCAGGGGTGAGCATAGTCGATCATCATACAGCTGCCCAGCAGTTTAAGCGTTTTGAACAACAAGAACAAGAAGCAGGAAGAAAAGTAACGGGCAGTTGGACTTGGCTTATTCCACCACTATCCCCAGCGACGACGCACATTTTTCACCAATATTATGATAATACAATTGTAAAACCGAATTATTTTTACCAAGAACGTCCTTATGAAAGGCACCGTCATTGATGCGGTGTTTTTTATATGAATATATTCCTAATTTTCAGAATAATACTTACTATATTCTTATTTTTTTGATATAGTTATAGAAAAAAGAAGAAGGGGGAAGGTTGTGTGGATTTCATCGAGCAACTCAAAATGGAAGAACTGAGGAAGAAAAATTTTTTCTTGTTTCTTATTTACACGTTTAGTGCAGTAACAGGTGTAGTCGGGCTTATTTTGATTGGAGAGAGAGTAGAGAAGGCCGCCATCTATGGAGGAAGTTTGGGTCTGAATGTATGCGTTTATGTAGCTTTAAGAAAAATGAAAAAGTACGAGCTGATTTACCCATACTTTATTATTTTTATATTATTTTTGGCCACTTTAGTCAGTCTGTTTACGACTGGAGGGAGCTTAGGAACAATTGCCCTTGCTTTTTGTTTAGTTGTGTTGTCAGTTTTACATCTAAATCGTACACTGTTTATTACAGGCATTTTACTTGGGGGAATCATTTTAGTTATTAGTGTACTCGTTCCTTCCCCTTTTCAACAAGTGTTTCAAAAAACAGGACATACGGTGTTTATTGTTTATGTGATGATCGGTATCGCGCTTTCTGTGCTGCTATATCTAAGCCGCAAGCAGTTTCATCAACTTGTTGAACACGTTGGGCAGGCGCACGAGGAAAAAGAAAAACAAACAGCAAGAAGACATGAGCTCGAACAACAAGTAAAGCATATTATTGAAAACGTCGAACATATTCACCAAAAAGTACTTCAAAATGTGCAAGCGCAAGAAGAAATGAAAGAAGCGATTCGTCAAGCTGCGGTAGCGGGTCAGGCGCAAAGTGAACAAGTCATCGATATACACAATGAAGTAGCGGAAGCGAAAGCGATGGGTGAGCAAATTTATGAAACGTCTAAACAATTAAAGGAGCATTCCTCGCAATCGAGCGAGATGGCGCAAGCGGGCATACAAAAAATGCATTTGTTATTGATGCATACAGAAAAGTTTCGCGAAGTCATTCATGCCACAAGGGCAACATTAAATGCGTTAACGAGCAAAATTGCGAGTACAAATGAGTTAACAAAAAAAATTAATCAAATTACAAATCAGACGAACTTATTGGCATTAAATGCGACAATCGAGGCAGCACGCGCAGGGGAATATGGAAAAGGATTTGCGGTTGTCGCTGAAGAAATTCGCAAGCTAGCTGTGTTGACGGAGGAGACGACACAACAAATCGTTCACAATTTGTCAGAAGTGAATGAAAGCAATAATGAGTTGCTGGAGCGGATGGATGAAACGAGCGAACAACTGACAAAAAATGAGACGTTGACAAGTGAAGTCAACGCTTACTTCGAAAAGCTATATCAATCGCTAACTTACTTACAAGAGCAGCTATCACACTTTTTTATCATTAGCGAAAAGTTAGAGAAACAAGGAGAAAAAATGGACCGTTCCATCAGCGATTTTTCAGTTTTCATTCAACAATCAAGCGCTTCGCTTGAAGAGGTGAGTGCAACAGTAGAACATTTAAAAGATGCGAATGAACAAATGGCAGCGTATGTAACAGAAACAGCCCATCGTGCCGCGGCCATTCAACAACAAATGATATAAACAAAAAGCACCTCCATCATCCCCATGTTACATACATTATATATCGGAAAAATGCGGGGAAAATGAAAAAATCATGAAAAAAAGCAGGGAACATTCCCTGCTTTACTGTCGAGAGCAAGCACTCCGCGTCGAAAAGACGTTCGGCATGAAGTGCTCGCCTTCGCATTATAATCGTTTAGCGCCAACAAAACGTTGTTTCCAGTAAGATTGGTGAATCGAGTCTACTTTAACTCCTTTGTACGTAGCATGAATCATACGATTTTTTCCAATATAAATGGCAACGTGTGAGATTCCTTTATGTTTCGATGTTTTGAAAAATAGTAAGTCTCCCGGTGCTAATTGGTTCAGAGAAACAGGACGCCCTTTCGTATACATCGCGCTAGAAGAACGTGGAAGCGATACGCCTATTTTTTTATATGTATAGCTAACAAAACCAGAGCAGTCAAATCCTTTCGGTGTCGTTCCTCCTGTACGATACGGTGTGCCAATAACTTTATGTGCTTCAGCGATAAGCGTTTTAGCTGAGAAGGCAGCTTCTGTTTTGAAAGGGTTTGCAAAAAACGTGAAACATAGCAACATGAAGAGAGCGGTAGTGACTAGAACTTTTTTCATTGCTTGAACCTCCAAAAGACTTGTTCCATGGACGAGTACATTATAGCAAAAAAGATGTCGAAAAATTGTTACATAGCCATTAAATTATGTTACAAATACATTACAACGATCGGTTTTTGTAAAAATAGAGAGAGAATTTAACATATATGTCGGAATACAAAAGTTGAATGTAGACGAGCTTCGCGGTAAGATAGGGGAGAAGTACATTGAAAAAGGGGAACTGTAATGGGTGATTGGATCATTTCGTCAGAAGCGATTGTCGCTTTGTTAAAAATTATTGCGATCGATATTATTTTATCCGGGGATAACGCCATTGTGATTGCGATGGCTACACGTCGGTTGCCAGAAAAACAACGCAATCGAGCCATTTTATTTGGTACAGCTGGAGCGGTTATTTTACGCGTATTATTTGCCGCAGTCATTGTATTGTTATTACAAATTCCGTTCGTCCATCTTGCCGGGGGATTATTGTTGCTTTGGATTGCATATAAAGTGTTAATTAACGAGGAAGAGGAAGCAAATGTACAAGCGGCAGATCGGTTATGGAAAGCCGTTTGGACCATTATCGTTGCCGATGCTATCATGAGTTTAGATAACGTCGTTGCGATTGCTGGTGCATCTGGTGGGCATATTGGCATGATTGCTTTTGGTGTCGCGATCAGCATTCCGATTATGATTTTCGGATCAAAGGCCATTGTGTTGGCGATGGAAAAATATAAGTGGATTCCGTACGTTGGCTCAGGTATTTTAGCATGGACAGCAGGGGAAATGTTATTAAAGGATGAACAGTTACAAAAATGGATCGCTGTTTCACATGGTTCGCAATCGCTCGTATTTCTTATTGTTGTCACCGCATTGATTTTACTAGCGGGCTATGTGAAAAATAAAAAGATCGATAAGCGAAAAATAGCATAAAAAATTTCATGCATGCACGTATAAAATCAAAAATAACGGTCATAATGGATAATGCTAAGTGTATTCCCCCGATCCCCCTGTGAATATACTTGAAAGGGCTATCTCCGTAACGAGATAGCCCGATTTTTTTAAATAAACAAGTTTAATCCTGCTTCTTCAGCATCTCCTAAATATGTTGCGACGCCACCAATTTCGATTCCGTCAATTAATTCTTCCTTTTTAATGCCCATAATGTCCATTGACATTGAACAAGCGACGAGTTTAACACCTGCAGCCATCGCATTTTTCATTAACGTTTCAATATCGTCTACGTGTTTCTTTTCCATCACGTATTGAATCATTTTTGGTCCCATGCCTGCCATGTTCATTTTTGATAACGGGAGGTCATGAACACCTTTTGGCATCATCATACCGAACATTTTTTCAAGCATATCTTTTTGCACTGGAGGGGCATCTTTTTTTCGTAAAATATTTAGCCCCCAGAACGTAAAGAACATTGTCACTTTTTTCCCCATTGCAGCAGCGCCAGATGCGATAATAAACGAGGCGATTGCTTTATCTAAATCGCCGCTAAACACAACAAGCGTTGCGCCGTCTTTTTTCGTTTCTTTTTCAGGGGAAGCAGTTGTTTTTGTTCCTTTTTGAATGTATGCGACAAACATTTTATTTTCGAACGTCGTTTTTAACAGCGTATTGCCTGTTTTTTTGCACCATGATTGAATGTCGCGCGCAAAGCCTGGATCCGTCGCTTTCACTTCTAGCACATCGCCGTCTTTTAGCTGTTCCATCGCTTGATATACTTTCATAATCGGCCCAGGGCATTGGAGTCCACATGCATCTAATGTGGTTGTTGCTTGAACATGCATGACGTCACCACTCTCCAATGGTTTTTCTTCTTCCTTTTGCTGTTCGTGTTGTTCACCATAAACGGCTGCGTATGTTTTATACCCACCGTCTAAGTTTTTCACACGGAAGCCATGTTGAGACAATATGCGTGCGGCTAAGTAACCGCGTAATCCAACTTGACAATAAACGTAGATCGTTTCATCTTTAGGAAGCTCATGAAGTCGCTTGCGCAATTGTCCGAGTGGGATGTTGATCGAGTTTGGGATAAAGCCCATATCGCGTTCGACTTCTTCACGCACATCCACAAAACACGCCCCGTTTTTGATTAATTCATTCACCTCATGCCATTGAATTGTTTCGACCATATTTTCAATGATATTCGTTGCTACATATCCTGCCATATTGACCGGGTCTTTGGCAGATGAATATGGCGGTGCGTAAGCTAATTCTAAATCTGGTAAATCAAATACAGTCATTCCACCTTTAATCGCTGTGGCCATGACGTCAATTCGTTTATCGACACCGTCGTAACCAACTGCTTGAGCACCGAAAATGCGCCCTGTTTTTCGATCAAATAACAATTTTAATGCAATCGGAAACGCTCCTGGATAGTAGCTTGCATGTGAATTTGGATGGATGTGCAACGCTTCGTATTGTATGCCAAGACGCTGTAACGTTTTTTCGTTGTTTCCTGTCGCTGCAACCGTCATATCGAATACTTTGGCGATTGCTGTGCCGAGCGTTCCGTTGTAGCGTACGTTTCGACCGTTAATATGGTCGGCAACGATTCGTCCTTGTCGATTCGCTGGCCAAGCGAGCGGAATGTGGGTCGGTTGACCGTTAATGTAGTCGATCACTTCAATGGCATCACCGATAGCATAGATTGAAGGGTCGGATGTTTGTAAGCATTCATTCACTTGGATGCCGCCACGTTCGCCAATAGCTAAACCCGCTTGTTTTGCTAGCTCGTTTTCTGGTTTTACACCGATAGCTAAGACGACCATATCCGCTTCAAGTGTTGTTCCGCTTTGTAGGCGAACGATTTTTCCTTGTTGTTCAAATGCTGCCACCCCATCTTCTAAAATGAGGCGTACCCCTTTATCTTTTATATGTTGATGAAGAATGGCTGCCATTTCGTAGTCGACGGGCGCCATAATTTGTTTCGCCATTTCAACAAGCGTCACGTCTATGCCACGTTCCCATAAATTTTCAACCATTTCTACCCCGATAAACCCGCCGCCGATGACAACAGCTTTTTTCGGTTTCTTTTCATCGACATGCGCTTTGATTCGGTCGGTATCTGGAATGTTGCGCAATGTAAATACGTTGCTTGCTTCTTCAATGCCCGGAATATTTGGCTTGATTGGGCTTGCCCCCGGTGATAAAACAAGATAGTCGTAGCTTTCTTCGTACGTTTCTCCAGTTGGTAAATGTTTTACAGTTACCGTTTTCTGTTCACGGTTAATCGCGATCACTTCGCTTTGAATGCGAATGTCGAGATTAAATTTTTCCGACATGCTTTCAACTGTTTGGACAAGTAGCGCATCGCGTTCTGCAATGGCTCCACCGATGTAATACGGAAGACCACAGTTTGCAAATGAAATATATTCTCCACGTTCAAACATAATGATTTCTGCCTGTTCATCTAAACGACGTAAGCGAGCAGCTGTTGTTGCGCCACCAGCTACACCACCGACAATTACGATTTTTTTGCTCATATTGATCAGCCTCCTTACATTGTGAATTGTATCACAATAAAAATTATAGATAAAGGGGTATATGTATTTGTTTGTGACAAATATGTGAAAGTTTTCACGTTACAACATGATTGTATGTTTACTAAAGACGCTTGTATAATTTTATTGAAGAGAAAAACTTGCACAAGGGTGGGAAGAAATATGCATCCAAGTGTAACGTTTTTAAACTTCGACCATACGTATACGTGGCAACGAAATCTTCTTCGTTTTCCTCATGAGTGGATCGATATGTATGACATTAAAGGAACGAATTTATATTGTGATGATCAAGCCATTCGAGAAATTGAAAGCCGTCTTACTCGTCGCTACACGAGAGGGATTACGTTTATCGGGAGCGGCAATTATCATTATGTTTCGTACATGTTGCTTAAGCAGTTTCATGAGCCGTTTACGCTCGTATTGTTTGATCATCATACAGATATGAATGAGCAAACGTTGTTTCCACTTCTTTCATGTGGCTCATGGGTATCATATGCCCAAAAACACGTTCCAACATTAAAACACGTTGTCATCATCGGTTCAGCAGCTTCACAATCATCTTCACATGTGACGATTTTTCCAAAAAGCGATTTGATGTATGCACCAACGGCGATTATGCGCGCCATTCCGACAAAACATGTATACATTAGCATTGATAAAGATGTGCTTCGCAAACAAGACGCGCAGACGAACTGGGATCAAGGAACGATGGCATTACACACGCTTGTAACCTATATTGAACATCTTTTTCAGTCCAAACATGTGCTTGGTGTTGATATATGCGGTGAAGACCGTTCGTTTTGTGCAAAAAATGAACAAGCGAACGAAACGATTATACGTGCATGTTTCAAACATATGCCTGTGTCCTCCGCATCGTAACATTTTGTGAACATGATAAAAATGGATAGATGTTTCTTTTAACCCGTACTATAATAGATGGTGAAAAAGGTTATCATTATTAATCGGGGGATTACGTATGATTGCGATGACGCAATTACGAGTTGGGGAACGTGCAAAAATTGTTGATTTATCACAAGTAAGCAACTTAGTAAAAAGAAGATTGCTAGATATGGGTGTAACAGAGGGGTCAGAAATTTGTTTAAAATGTACGATGCCGCTTGGCGGGCCGTTTATGATTGAGAATTATGGACAATGTGTCGGCATCCGTCGCAATGAAGCGAAAAACATTCAGGTGAAGCCGTTATGATGCATGTTGCACTCGTAGGTAACCCAAATACAGGGAAAACATCATTGTTTAATCAGCTCACAGGGACGTATGAGTATGTTGGAAACTGGAGCGGCGTCACGGTTGAAAAAAAGGTGGGCGTTTTGCGCAGTAAAAAAGCGAAAATGATTGATTTGCCCGGCGTATATTCGCTTCACCCGATGTCCCGTGATGAGCGGGTTGTGACGCAATTTTTATTGACGGAGCCGTTCGATGAAATTTTAAATATCGTCGATGCGTCACAATTAGAGCGAAATTTATTGTTGACTGTACAGTTATTGGAATTTGGTAAACCGCTGACAGTCGCTTTAAATATGGTGGATGTCGCAGAAAGACGCGGCATATTCATCGATCAAGCCAAATTAGCAGAAGCGTTGCGCGTCCCTGTTGTGCCTGTCATTGCTCGAACAGGAAAAGGATGCGATCGAATAGAACACACGTTGCTTGAAAAAGTGCTAGAGCAAACGGAGCCTTTCACACTTTTTTACGGTGAGGCAATGGAACGAGCGATTGAACGATTTATCGCGGCATGGGGCACAGAGGAGCAGTTTCCTGTTCGGTGGTTAGCGATTCAGTTTTATGAAGGAAATAGCTACGTTCGTGAATATGTAGCAGAAAAATTGCCGGAAGCAACATGGCGTTCATTATACGAACAAGCAGAAAAAGAAGTGCAACAAGCCGAGCAAACACCGCTTGATCAGCTCATTTACGAACGTCGTCGCTCCTTTGTAAGAGAAGTGATTGAACAGTCAGTGCAACGCCAAAAAATTGCGCGTGTGACGGTGACAGACCGCATCGATGCGGTAGTCACAAATAAATATGTCGGCATTCCGCTGTTTTTATTGGCGATGTATATATTATTTCAACTCACATTTGATTGGCTCGGGGCACCGCTCTCCGATTTGCTTGATGCGTTTTTTGCAGGTCCGCTTACTGATTTTGTGACGGCGATGCTAGAAGCGATCGGTGCTTCTGAATTTATTCGCGCGCTCGTTGTTGATGGCATTATCGCAGGGGTAGGCGGTGTCCTTGTTTTTGTACCGCAAATTTTTATTTTATTTTTCTTTATTTCGTTTTTAGAAGATTCAGGGTATATGGCACGTGTAGCGCTTGTCATGGATCGATTAATGGAAGCGGTCGGATTAAATGGAAAAGCGTTTATCCCGCTCATTATTGGGTTTGGTTGCAATGTTCCGGGCGTCATGGCGGCACGGACGATTGAGCAACCACGGGAGCGCCTTATGACGATGTTGTTAACACCGCTTATGTCTTGTTCGGCACGTTTGCCTGTATATGCTTTGTTTGTCGGTGCGTTTTTTGCAGCCCATCAAGCCATCATCGTTCTCTTTTTATATGTGCTTGGCGTTTCGCTTGCACTTATACTTGCAAAACTTTTTTCGTTAACGATTTTAAAAGAAGAAGCATCGGTGTTTGTCGTGGAATTGCCACCATATCGCATGCCGCAATGGCAAGCGCTATGGCGTAGCACGTGGGATAAAGGAAAAGGATTTGTGAAAAAAGCAGGGACGTTTATTTTTGGTGGTTCAGTTGCCATCTGGCTATTATCTTACGTTGGACCGCATGGTATCAATGTAAACATGGACGATAGCTTTTTGGCGATGATTGGTGGTGTACTTGCTCCGTTACTTGCACCGCTTGGATTTGGAACGTGGCAAGCTGGAGCAGCACTGTTGACCGGATTTTTAGCTAAAGAAGTCGTTGTGTCGACGATGAACATTATTTATCATGCGCCTGATGTTGAGTCGCTTCAAGGGCTCATGGCCTCGCATTTTACAGCTTTATCTGCGTTTAGTTTTATGGTGTTCGTTTTACTATATGTTCCATGTTTAGCGACTGTGGCAACGATTTATAAAGAAACAGGTTCACGAAAATGGACGATGTTCTCCATGAGTTATGCGCTAGCGTTAGCATATATCGTTTCACTCGCTATTTACCAATTCGGAAGCTTGCTTGGCTTCTAAAGGAAGGGATATACATGATCGTAAATGTTGTCATTGGCACAATTATTTTCGGATATGCAGGTTGGACCATTTTTCGCTTTATTCAAAAAAGTAAACGTGGAACATGTGCGGCTTGTTCAGTCAAAGGATCATGTAGTACAAGTTGTCATGAAAAAAGCTGACTTTGGTCAGCTTTTTTCAATATATAATGCGAAAAGTAGTTTCGTGGGGAACCGTAGGAATGGCGTATTGTTCTATTCGTTCCACACGCGCAAATGGCGGTCCTTTTTTTATTTCATCGACAAACGCCTCCACACGTTCAACTTCTCCTTGCACTTCTATTTCGATTAAATGGTCGACATCACAATTTTTTACCCAACCAGTCAGCCCCCGTCTTCTTGCTTCATATTGGGCGAAGTAGCGGAACCCTACACCTTGTACGCGACCGTGCGCAACAATGGAATAACGAACGATCATATGTTTATCCCCTTCGCTAAAAATTTTCTATAAAAATCATACAACAGCCTACCTCGCATTGCATACGTTGAATACGTAAAAAGATTTACTCATTAGAAGTGTTAGTATTAGAGTCGTAAAAAAAAGAGCTTTGATCGAAAGGGTCAAGGCTCTTTTCGCTTTTGTCGTTGCTCATATAGCTCATCGATATATTCAGCAATCGATTCATCAAATATTTGTTCAAGTTGTTTTTTGATTTGCTTGGCAAGAGTCGGGCTTGCCCCACCTGTCGTAATGGCGATTTGTAATTTTCCGCGCGAAAAAAATGCAGGAACATGAACGTTGCCGAGAAGATGATGGCTAGCTACGTTGACAAGTTGGTTTGGCGCTGCATATGTAGCGATTTGTTCATTGACATTCGGGTCGTTTGTCGCTGCAATAATCAAAAAAGCATCGGCATAATCGTTCGGTTCGATTTCGCGCGCATGCCATGTAATTTGTTGTTGTTGTGCTAAATGAACAATCTCATCGATCACTTCTGGGCTAATGACGGTAATGTGGGCTCCTTCATGAAGCAGGGGAAGCAAGCGGCGATAAGCAATTTGCCCTCCGCCAGCAATGACAACTTTTTTTCCTGTCATTCGCACGAAAAGAGGGATCATACCTTTTCCTCCCATTCATTCAATTGTTTTTCAACGAGACGATCCAAAACGTCGTATGTTCGAATGGGAGGATACAACATAAATGACACCTCGCTTGTTTGTTGTGCTTGCAACGTCTGATGAATGTAGTCAAGCAGCTGCCCGAAAAATAAAATGTATGGTACAACCGCAACTTGTTTATGACAACCTGTATGTGCAAGCGAAGCAACAACGTCAGAAAAAGAAGGAGAAGCAGCCGCTAAATAACATGGATATACGGGTATGTTTGTTTCGTTTTGCAATAAATGAGCGATCTGCTGAAAATCCGCTTGTGCTTCCGTATCGCTACTTCCGCGGCCAACGAGCATAATGGCGTCAGCTTGTTGAATTGTATCGGATATAGCGGAAACGATATCATGTTGCACACCGAACGGCTTTCCGTATGTAATCGTCACAGAAGGAAACATCTCTTTTGCTTTTTCTAGTTCAAGCGGGATGTCGTGTTTAGCGTGATTAGCTGACAATAGTAAAAGGGGAATAGCATAGATCATTTTTGCTCCCTCACGAACACAACGTTCCACTCCTGTGACAATATTCGGTTCACATAATTCTAAAAAGCATATATGTTGAATCGGTATGGAAATAGAAGAAGAGAGACGTTCGACGAAAGCGACCGCCTCTTTTTGTCCTTCTGCTGAACGACTTCCGTGACAAATATATAAAACAGCCTTCATACGCTACCTCATTCCATGCGCCATTTTTTCATCCATCATCATTTCAAACCATTGCAGCTGTTCATGTAGCCGAACGACTTCTCCAACAATAATGATACTCGGGTTAGCAATCTCTTGTTTTTTTGCAACGTCCACAACCGTATCTAATGTCGCTACGATCGTTTTTTGTTCGGGAAGCGTTCCCCATTGGATGATCGCAACAGGAGTTTGCGGCCGTTTGCCATATAACTTTAGTTGTTTGCAAATGAAAGGGAGTTGTTTTACGCCCATATAAATGACGAGCGTATCGACTCCTTTCGCTAAATGTTCCCACTGTACTGCATCTGTGGCATCACATCGGCGATGGCCTGTAACGAACGCAACACTTGCGCTAAAGTCGCGATGAGTTACAGGGATACCCGCATATGCTGGAACAGCGATGCCGGATGTAATGCCTGGAACGATTTCAAAAGGAATGCGGTGTTTCATAAGTGCTTGCGCTTCCTCGCCACCGCGTCCAAACATAAATGGATCGCCACCTTTTAATCTCGTGACCGTTTTCCCTTTTTTCGCATGCTTGACTAAAAGGTAATTAATCGTTTCTTGTTTCATTGTATGGTAATTTGGTAGCTTTCCGCAATAAATCAAATCTGCGTCACGTTTGGCATACGATAGTAGCTGTTCGTTAATCAGGCGATCGTATAAAATGACGTCTGCTTGTTGAATGCATTTTAATCCTTTCACAGTAATGAGTTCGGGATCCCCAGGACCTGCGCCGACTAAATATACTTTTCCCATTGTCTCCACCTAAATCCATTGTTTATTTTTTAAGTAAGAAACAATTTGTTGCACGCATTGTTCAATCGAATATTGTTCTGTATCGACAACAAGTTCTGGTGAAAGCGGTGGTTCATATGGCGAATCAATGCCGGTGAAATCGCGAATTTCGCCACTACGCGCCTTTTTGTACAACCCTTTTGGATCACGTTGTTCGCACGTTTCAAGCGGACAGCGGACGTAAACTTCTACAAACTCATCTTGTTCTAGTTTATTGCGAACGAGTTGGCGATCTTGGCGGAAAGGAGAAATAAAGGCCGTGAGCACGATTTGGCCGCTGTCTACAAACAATTTCGCGACTTCACCAATGCGACGAATATTTTCGGTGCGATCTTCAGCGGAAAAACCTAAGTCGCTATTTAAACCGTGACGCACGTTATCACCATCAAGCACGTAACATTGAACGTTTTGTTCAAACAACGTTTTCGCGACAGCGTTCGCTAACGTGGATTTCCCTGATCCCGATAACCCAGTAAACCAAAGAACGAAGCTGTGATGGTTATTTTTTTTTCGGCGATCTTCTTTTGTCACACTTTCTTTATGCCAAATAATATTCATCATCGCCCACCTCCGACTGTTTGCAATCCATCCATCAGCACGCGAACCACTTCGGGACGGCTGAATGTACTCGGTGGCATCTCACCAGCTCGCAACATTTCCCTTACTTTTGTGCCGGAAAGAACGACGTGGGCTGTTGCATCGTGCGGGCATGTTTTTGTTGACGCCATCGCTTCGCATTTTGTGCAATAAAAGCTATGCTCGAAAAAGAGAGGAGTAATGCCAAGTTCTTCGTTTGTAAACTGCAAGAAAATTTTTTGTGCATCATACGTGCCGTAATAGTTGCCGACTCCCGCATGGTCGCGTCCGACAATGAAGTGCGTGCAACCAAAATTTTTACGTACGAGCGCGTGGAAAATGGCTTCACGTGGACCTGCATAGCGCATCGCGGCCGTAAATACGCCAAGGAAAACACGATCTTTTGGATAATAATGCTCAAGCAATACTTGGTAGCTTTTTAGGCGAATGTCTGCTGGGATGTCATCTTCTTTCGTTTCGCCAACGAGCGGATTTAAATAAAGACCGTCGACAATTTCAAGTGCACATTTTTGAATATATTCATGAGCACGGTGAACCGGATTGCGCGTTTGAAACCCGACGACCGTTTTCCAACCAAGTTCCGCAAATCGTTGTTTTGTTTCTTTTGGTGTAAAAAAGAACGGTGTAAAAATTCCTTTGTCTGTTTGGCGTACAAGTTGGACAGGGCCTCCAATATATACATCTGGTTTTTCAAATAATTTTTTAACGCCAGGGTGTGCTAAGTCTTCTGTTTGGTATACAAGAAGAGCTTCTTTTCGTTTATCTGGTCGATATATATGTTGCACTTCCATTGTGCCGTATACCGTCTGTTCGTAAACGAGCTCGACTTCATCCCCGAGCGATAGCTGTTTTGCTTGTTGTTCGGTTACCGCAAGTGTGATGGGGATGCTCCATACAGCCCCGTTTGTTAACCGCATCGTTTCAACAACCGACTCATAATCGTCTTTTCCTAAAAAACCGGTCAGTGGTTCGTATCCACCGATAGCAAGTAATTCAAGGTCACTTAACTCCGCTTTACTTAATACAATTTGTTTCATTTGTGATGCCTCCTAAATTTATTATTCTTATAAAATAACTAGGATTAAATGCCGCCACCGTGCTCGTGAAACGAACGACGTTCCTCGGTGATCGTCTTTTTTAAGCTAATCGTTCCGAGTGTAGCAAAACAAACACTAACAATGGCGATTGCTGTATAAATATCGCTATGAAGGAACAATTTAATTAAGCTATATGAGACAGCTAGTGAAAAAATAGGCGAGACAATCCATACTTTTAGCACTTGAATGACAATTTGCTTTTGCCAAATCGAAAAGCCACTTTTTGTTGTGCCGATGCCGATGATGGCTGATGTCGTAATTTGTGTGAGCGGAACGGGAAGGCCAAAAAGAGACGAAACGATAACGAGTGTTGCGCCGATTCCTGAAATAATGCACCCTTCAAGTTGAGAGAAGGTCGTAATTTTTTTCCCGTTCGTCTCTAGCACGCGGCTGCCAAGCAAAAGCGCCCCTAGTGCAACGAACAATCCACCAAAAATGATGCCGTGCTGGACAGATAATAAACCCGCTCCAACAAGGGGACCAACAGCATTTGCGACATTGTTCATTCCTGCTGAAAACGCTTCGAAAAATCCCGCAATAATAAGCAAAAAGCCGATCCATTTGTTTTGTTTCAATGTTTTTCCTTTTAGCCATTTACTAATAAAAAAAGCTAAAGAAAACGCAGCAAGAGGTGTAATAAGCCAAAATGATACGATCCATAGAAGTTTGCCGACGTACAAACTTTGGTACGCAATACCTGCGCCAACGACCGCCCCAACTGTAATTTCGCTTGTGGATAACGGAATGCCGAGCACGTTGGCGGCAAATAGCGAAATCGTTGCCGCTGCTAAAACGATGACGACAACGTCTGTTTTTAAAATGGATGTCGGAACGATGCCAGAACCGATCGTTTTGACGACTTCTCCTCCGCTTAAGCTGCCGAGAAAAATAGCAACAGCGCATATGAATAAAGCGATGCGCTTATTTGACAATGTGCCTGACCCATAAGCAGCACCCATCGTTGCGGCAGCACCGCTTCCCCCGATGTTCATCGCAAAGAAAAAAGCGATAATAAAAGCAACTGTAACCAACGCGTTTCCCCCTTTACGACTCGTGCAAGCCGCATTCTGTTTTTCCTAGCCCAGCCCATCGGCCAGAACGCAAATCTTCTTCCGTATAAGCAGGGGCTGTACATGGTGCACAACCGATGCTCGGATATCCACGATCATGAAGCGGGTTATAGGAAAGATTGTGGCGATGCACGTAGCGCCATACGTCTTTCCACGTCCAATGAATAAGCGGGCAAACTTTAATGTTTTGAAACTTTTTATCGAGATTGATAAATTCGACATGTTGCCGTGTTGGCGATTGTTCTCGGCGCAGTCCGGAAATCCATGCTTTTTTTCCTGTCATCGCTTGCCGAAGGGGAATAATTTTTCTTAGTTCACAGCATTTGTTTGGATCTCTTTTCCAAAGTTCTGCCCCGAATTGTTTCTCTTGTTCTGCAAGTGATAAAGACGGTGTTTGTAAATGAATACGCAGGCGAGGATACGCTTGCTTAACGCGTTCAATCGTTTCATACGTTTCAGAAAAATGTAAATGCGTATCGAGAAAAACAATTTCCGCATCGTCACGTACTTGCGAAATAAGGTCAATGAGCACAATCCCTTCAATACCGAAACTGCAAGCATACAAAAGATCGTCACCATAATGATCGTAAGCCCATGACAGCACATGTAGTGCCCCTTTTTCATTATTATCGATTGGAAAAGTCGGTTTTTGTTCAATATCCCACGTTTCATACGTGATCATATCGCATCTTCCTTTCGTACTTTCTCGTCCTTATGTTTGATTGTTTTAAATTTTAACACAATTTACTCGAATGTCAATCATAGTTTTTCTATCGGAATTTATTTTTTTAAAACGCCATGGCGAATGAAAAAAAACATGATTATACTGTTTGTATGGGAGATGTTGAAGGGGGTGGAGATGTTTGCGACTCATTTTATGTGAGTTTGTTATGCGCACATATGGCGTATCAACATCATGAGCATGCAGATGGTTCTGGTGCACCGCGCGGATTAAAAGAAACGAACATTCATTTGTACGCTCAAATATGTACGATTGCGAATGAATATGAAAACTTAATTTCAACGGAATTTGTACCGCCGCACGAAGCGCTTGAAATTATTATGGCGCGAAGTAGTATTCGATATAGCCAGCAGCTCGTACGGTTGTTCGTTGATACGATTCCTGCTTATTTGCCGGGAACGACAGTGAAAATGAGCGACGGAAGAAACGCAATCGTGACAAAGATTGTTGAGCATATGCAACGTCCATATGTCCGATATATGGATACACATGAGGAAATTTCGCTTGTTGATCATCCGTCGCTCCTCATTGCCGGACAGGCAATTTTATAGTTTTTTTCGCAAGTTTCCAAGCTCTTCAGCGATTGCTTGCATTTCGCTTGGACTAAATGTTTGCTTTTTCATCACCATATCGTATATATCTTTTAATTCATCGTATAGCTGTTCATCGAAATGGTCCGGTTTAATGGCATCAAAATTTAATACTTTCAGCTTTTCTTTTATTTGTTCAATCATTTGTTCAACGGATAAATGCACATTCGTCATCCTTTCGTATATGATTGTGTTCATTGTACCATGGTTTGACCGTTCATTCTACTTATTCTACGTTATGAGGTGAAAAGCAATGATTCGGGTGTTATTTGTTTGTTTAGGCAACATATGTCGTTCTCCAATGGCAGAAGCTGTATTTCGTCACCTTGTAAAACAAGAAGGGCTCGATCATGTCATTTCTGTTGATTCGGCAGGAACGGGCAATTGGCATGTGGGGAAACCACCACATCATGGGACTCAGCGTATTTTAACGGAAAAACAAATTGACTTTACAGGGTTAAAAGCACGTCAAATTTCAAAAGAAGATTTTCATACATTCGATTATATTATCGGAATGGATAGCGATAATATCGCTCATCTTCGTCGCCTTGTTGGCGATTCGTCGCACGCTGTTATTGCTCGTTTTATGGATTTTGTGCCAAACCGTCGCGTAGACGATGTCCCTGATCCGTACTTTACAGGAAATTTTGAAGAAGTGTACGAATTAGTCGAAGAAGGATGTAAACATATATTAGAGCGAATAAAACGAGATCATTCGTTGTAAGGGGGAGAAGACGATGGGAAAGGGGAAATGGATTGCATTAGCAGGGATAGCTTTGTTGTTAGCGAATAACAAAACAAGACAAGTCATTAAAGAAACGTGTCGTGAGTGGATGGATAGCGTAGAACAAGTAAAGGAGACTGTTCATCAAACGAGACAACATGTAGACGAGATGATGAATGATTTGCAGTTTATTGTGAATAAACTAAGTGAAGTGAAAGAAACAACACCGCAAGTGATGGAGTGGATAGAGGAGCTGATTCGTAAACGTTCCTCGTAGAAGCGAGGTGGGGTGGGAGATGATTGTTAGCTTTTCTGTTGTTCGTGAGCTAATGAAACGGTTTGAAGAAGATGAAATTTTTGATTTATCCGCTGAGTTAGCATATTTCTTTTTGCTGTCGCTATTTCCATTTTTACTGTTTTTGTTAACGTTTTTATCGTATTTGCCTATCCCGCACGAAGATGTGATCGCCTTTTTCAGTCAATATGCGCCAAGCGAAACGGCGCATTTAATTGAGACAAACATTAAACAACTTATAGCAGCGCAAAGTGGAAAGTGGTTATCTTTTAGCGTGCTTGCTACGGTGTGGGCTGCATCGAACGGTATGTCGGCCATTATTCGGGCATTAAATCGAGCATACGATGTGAAAGAAACACGCTCTTTTCTCGTTGCTCGTGGAGTTTCGATTTTGCTTACTTTTGCGATGATTTTTGTCATTATTGTCGCGCTCGTCTTCCCTGTATTCGGAAAAATGATCGGTACATTTCTTTTTTCAGCGTTTGGTCTTTCTGATGTGTTTTTACACGTATGGGAAACGATTCGTTGGTTTGTTAGCTTTGTCATTTTATTTTTTGTTTTTTCTGTGTTATACGTTTTTGCCCCAAGCAAACATGTCCGGTTTCGCGACGTATGGATAGGAGCGTTATTTGCGACTGTAGGTTGGATGGGCGTCTCACTTGCTTTTTCTACCTATGTAAACCAGTTCGGTAACTATTCTGCGATGTATGGCAGCTTAGGCGGAATTATTGCGTTAATGGTTTGGTTTTATTTATCTGGCATGATGATTGTATTAGGTGGGGAGCTAAACGCTATTCTTTGTTGTAAACGAGAAGGAAATATGCGCATACGGTAGTTATTCCCTCTTATAAAAAGGGCGCTTAAAAGCGAAAATAGTGATGAAGGGGGATTGACGATGACGAAAAAGACGAAAAAAGACGGCGGAACAAAGCAAAAAGGAAAAAACCGCCCGAAACATAAAACGAGTAGCAGTGCGAATGGACAAAACGGATATCACTAAAGAGAAGAGGGATGCGGCACGCATCCCTCTTTATTCTGCGATTTCTTCGTAATGATAGTATGTTTGGTTGTAAATATGTTCGATTTCTTCATCAGTCATATAAACGAGTTGTTCTTGATTAAAGCTCCGTAATTTTGTAATAAACTCAATCATATTTTTTCTTTCTTCTCTACTCATCATCATCGCTCTCCCCTCTGTTTTAAAACAGTTTGTTTTGTTTAATTGTATTATATAACAGAGGCTTAAAAAGCGTCAATGTTTTTTTCTTGTTTTTTTGAAAAATATTTTGAAAATTTCGTGAGCGGACGCTGGGCAAGTAATAAAAGAAACAGTAGCGAACTCACGCTAAAGAAAAATAGCCTTTCTTGCTGTTGTAATACAATGCCCCCAATCGCAGGCCCACATATGCTGCCGATGCTATATAACATCCCGCATAAAATGTTGCCGACAGGAAGAAGTGATTTTGGCAACAAATCGGTCATATACGCCATGCCGAGCGAAAAAAGTGAACCGACAAACATACCTGCGACAAAAAAGGTGACTGTCAACGGCACAGGAGAAATGAACCATTGTGCAATGATAAAGCAGATCGATCCGACGGTTAACGAAACGGTGATCATCGCTTTTCGCGAGAAGCGATCACTTAATACGCCAAGCGGGAGTTGAAAAGCGATACCGCCAAGCGCAAACGCCGGAAGCATTATCGCGACCGTCTCAACATGTAGTCCATTTCGCAAGGCGTAAATCGGAAACATGCTATGGAGTGAAGCTTCTAAAAATCCGTAGCCAAACGGCAATAACAATGCGGGCCACGCTTGTTTCCAAGCATGAAAAAAGCGTAGCGTGCCAATTTTTTCAGCTTGCTCTGTTTCAGGATAGGCATGCGGGAGAAAAAATAATAACATCCATCCACATAAGCTAAGCAATGATGAAACAATGAACGGCAACGACTCATGTATGTGAACAAGCGGAACGAGAAGCGGACCGATCATAAAGCCGACCCCAAACGACAAACCGTATAACGAAATGTTGCGACCTCGTCGGTGAGCGGGCGAAGCAGACGTAATCCATGTTTGAGAACCGAAATGAAGAATATGGTCGCCAATTCCGATTAACAAACGAAGCACAAACCAAAACGATAGTGATGATGAAATCGGAAACATCGCTAAAGAAGCAATAACGATCGCTCCACCGAGCATAATAAGACGTTTAAAGCCGTAGCGGCGAAGTGGGCGTTCTAAAAACGGAGAGACGATTAGGACGCCGATATACATCGCTGTCGCATGTATGCCGCTCAACGAAGAACGAATGCCGCTCTGTTCAAAGATGACAGAAATGAGCGGTAACAACAGTCCTTGAGAAAGCCCTGAAATCATGACGATGCTAACTAAGATGAAAAAATGACGTTGTTGCATAATGACCTCCTGTAATACGTTCACTATGTTCGATGTTAAAACGTTTCATGAAAAGAAGCAACAATGGTGGATTTTTTTTATGGAAAGGATAAATTGCTCACTTTTGAAAAAAATAACGATGAACGACGGAAAAAGAAAGGAGTTTACACCATGAAAAGATGGTTTGCTTTAAGCATGATACTCATTTTCGCATGTATGCCAACGATTAGTGAAGCAACTGTCAAGCTCCCGCCATCGGTCATTGACATTTCAAAAGAAAATACGTATCCGAATCCGACACAAAATTTGCCGTATTTACAACCGAGCGAATTAGCAAAACAACTGCTTCAGTCGGCGAATGTAAAAATTGAAAATCCGGAATTAATTCGTCTTTTAAACGAATCGTCGATTTCAAGCACGCCATTTGCGATCGGTTACGAAGCGACGATTTATTTAGGGCAATGGCCATTGAATTACGAATCGACAGAAACATCGACCAACTGGGAGTATCAAAAAGTAAATACGAATTTTATTGACAATCGTGGTGGGAAAACGGCTGTTCGATTGACGTATCGCCAAGAGATGCAAAAACAAGTGCGCGGTGGGTTGACCGCAAACATCCCGAATGAAGAAGATGTGAAAAAAATGATGCTTTTAACAGCGATGAAAAAGACGAATTTACCGCTCTCTTTTAGCACGTGGATCGGCATGGGGACGAAAAAGGAACAAGCATATAACGTTCCGCCGAAAAAGTTAGGCTATTTATATGCTTACGCCCCGGCGGTCAATGAAAAAGGAAAAGTGACGTATGGCGAAGTATATATCGTCTTAAAGGGAAAGAAAAAAAGCATTGTCGTGAAAAACGTAACATCGCAAGGTATCGGTGCTTGGATTCCGGTGCAAGACCGAATTTCATTCGCTTTTGTCGCAAGCGACGTACCACGATGACAAGAAAAAGCTTGTCGAATGCCCGACAAGCTTTTTTATCGTTCAATTTTTGCTTTTCGCGTCGTAAAATCAACGTCTGGGTAATAACGGTTTTTCACGAGGACGTTCGGTCCTAAACATTTCACCGCAGGGCAGTGGCAGTTTAGTGATTTTGCTAAATGAGATGCCATCCATTTGTCATAAGCAGAAAGAAGCGAGTCGGTTTGAATGTTTCCGAGCGTCGGTTCATCACCGAAATCAGTCACAATGATATCACCTGTAAAGATGTTGACGTTTAACCGTGAACGTCCATCTGGATCGTTTCGTACTGTAACATTTTTACTTGCATATAAACGTTTTAACAACGCTAAATCTTCTTCGTTGTCGCTGCACGGATAAAATGGTAACGTACCGAACAACATCCATACGTTTTCATCTCGTATATCGAGCAAATGATGAATCGTTTCGCGCAGTTCATCGAGCGTTAATGTTTCCAAGTTGCTCGCAAAGTCGCTCGGATACATCGGATGTACTTCGTGCCGTTTACAACCCATTTCGTTTACAATTTGGCGATGAATTGTTTCTAAATGTGGACGCGTCCGTTTATTTAGCATCGTTTCCGCGGATACGATGACGCCCGTTTTCGAAATGGCACGTGCATTTTCAATCATGCGTATAAAATAACGTTCACGCTGTGCAACGGTCGGCTTTTTCTCCATCATCGCAAAGCCGCCTTCGACAAAATCATCGATCGTGCCCCAATTATGCGAAATGTGCAAAACATCTAAGTAAGGGATGATTTTTTCGTACCGTTCTAAATCGAGCGTTAAGTTCGAGTTGATTTGTGTGCGCACCCCCCGCTCATGTGCGTATTTTAACAGCGGCACGACGTATTGCTCAACAGATTTCATCGAAAGCATTGGTTCACCGCCTGTAATGCTTAACGAGCGCAAGTGCGGAATTTCATCGAGACGGCGAAGAAGAAGATCAAGCGGCAACGCCTCAGGATCTTTCGTACGCAACGTATAACCGACTGCACAATGCTCACAACGCATATTACAGAGCGTCGTTGTCGTAAACTCGATATTTGTCAACTGCATGCTGCCGTACTGTTCAACGTCCATATATGCTTCCCACGGATCAAACGTAGGAGTAATTGCTTGACGCAATAATGTTCCCATAATCAAGCTCCTTTTAATTAAAATAGACCTAACGATAATTATGCAAACGAAATGGAACGATTGTCAACGATGTTGCGATTGTGTACGATAAAGAAAAAGCGAGGTGACGACGTTGGGCAACGCAGTATCAGATCAAAATCTACAACTATCCTATTTAAAAACGCGCTTAAATATGTTTCTTGAAGTGCTCGAAACGCTCGATCCAGAAACGGCCGAATTAGAAGACATTGACCGTCTTATTCAAATGATTGATGATTTAGAAATGAAATACGAGCGGTTTAAAAAAGATTGGGAAAAAAGTCGCTAAGCGGCTTTTTTTTGCGTTTAAAAAAGATGTATAATACAAGTGGAGAATTCGAAAAATTGTTACATATTGAACAAAGGGGAAGGGTTATAGGATGGAAAAGTTTCAAGAGAGTATGTACAAGCTAATCGTTGAGACGTCAACAAAATTGCCGAAAGATGTACGCCGCGCCATCGCTAAGGCGAAGATGCGTGAAAATGCTGGAACGAGGGCGGCGATGTCGCTTGCTACGATCGTACAAAACATTCAAATGGCAGATGAAAATGTATCGCCGATTTGTCAAGATACCGGATTGCCGACATTTAAAATTAAAGTCCCTGTAGGCGTCAATCAAATGGAGATGAAAGAAGCGATTCGTCGAGCGATCGCTCAAGCAACGAAAGACGGAAAATTGCGTCCAAACTCCGTTGATTCGCTAACAGGCGAAAATAGCGGTGATAATTTAGGGATCGGGCTACCTGTCATCAAATTCGAGCAATGGGAAAAAGATTACATTGATGTTCGCTTAATTTTAAAAGGTGGCGGCTGTGAAAATAAAAACATTCAATATAGCTTACCGTGTGAGTTAGAAGGGCTCGGTCGTGCCGGTCGTGACTTAGATGGCATTCGTAAATGTATTTTACATGCGGTATATCAAGCACAAGGACAAGGCTGTAGCGCTGGATTTATTGGCGTCGGCATTGGCGGTGATCGTTCCTCTGGATACGATTTAGCAAAGGAACAGTTATTCCGTTCTGTTGACGATGTGAACCCGAATGAAGACTTGCGCAAATTAGAAGAATATATTATGGAAGCAGCCAATAAACTCGGCATCGGTACGATGGGATTTGGTGGAGAAACGACGTTGCTCGGCTGTAAAATCGGTGTCATGGACCGCATCCCTGCAAGCTTTTTCGTTTCCGTCGCATACAACTGTTGGGCGTTTCGTCGCTTAGGCGTCATCATTGATCCGAGTACAGGGGACATTCAAGAATGGCTATATCAAGAGGGGGACGACGTCGACTTCCAACAAGAAAAAACCGAAGTTGTGGGCGAAGGGCGTGAAGTGGTGCTTGAAGCGCCAATTACAGAAGAACAAATTCGCTCATTAAAAGTCGGCGATGTCGTTCGCATTAACGGCATGATTTATACAGGTCGCGATGCGATTCATAAACATTTAATGGACCATGATGCCCCTGTGGATTTAAACGGTCAAATCATTTATCACTGTGGGCCGGTGATGTTAAAAGATGAAAATGGTAAATGGCACGTGAAAGCAGCGGGTCCGACGACAAGCATTCGTGAAGAACCGTATCAAGGGGAAATTATGAAAAAATTTGGTATTCGTGCTGTCATCGGAAAAGGTGGCATGGGGGCGAAAACGTTGGCGGCGTTAAAAGAACATGGGGGCGTGTATTTAAATGCCATCGGTGGTGCAGCTCAATATTATGCGGACTGTATCCAATCCGTTGAAGGTGTTGACTTTTTAGAGTTTGGTATTCCAGAAGCGATGTGGCATTTGCGTGTAAAAGACTTTACCGCCGTCGTCACGATGGATTCGCACGGAAACAGCTTGCACGAAGACGTCGAAAAATCATCGCTTGAAAAATTAGCCCAGTTTAAAGAACGTGTATTTTAATGGAAATCCGTCTAGTGATGAGCTAGGCGGATTTTTTATATCTCTTTTTGCACAACCTATTATTGAAATGGATACGGAGGTGCAAGCAGTGAAAAAAACGATCATGTTGCTTTTTTTCTTTTTATGTTTTCCGCTTAGTCAAGTTGATGCGATGTCATGGGGGTTTAAGCGAAGTGAAAATCATCTTCCTCCTTCTGCTGGAAAACAACTGGACGAATTACTTGCCAAATACGATGCATTTTATTTAGGCGACCCGACGAAAAAACATATTTACTTAACGTTTGATAACGGATATGAAAATGGCTATACAGCGCAAATTTTAGACGTGCTTAAAGAAAAAAACGTTCCTGCGACGTTTTTTGTGACCGGTCATTATTTACAATCTGCCCCTGATTTAGTCAAACGCATGGTCAATGAAGGGCATATTGTCGGTAACCACTCATGGCACCACCCCGATTTAACGACCGTCAGCGATGAAAAGTTGCGTGAGGAGCTAGAGATGGTTAGAAAGAAAACAGAACTGTTGACGGGTCAGAAGCATATGCGCTACATGCGTCCTCCACGCGGCATTTTTGATGAGCGTACGATGCGTATTGCGCGCGAACTTGGCTATTATCATGTCTTTTGGTCGTTAGCGTTCGTCGATTGGCACGTTCACGATCAAAAAGGTTGGTTGTATGCCTACAATCACGTCATGAAACAAATTCATCCGGGTGCCATTATATTGCTGCATACAGTATCCAAAGACAATGCCGATGCGCTTGCTAAAATTATTGACGATTTGCGAAAAGAAGGATATGTTTTTAAAAGCTTAGACGATTTCATGTTGCAAAAAATCAATGTTCCTACTTGGATTTTCTCCCTTTGACGATGTGCAAAGGGATTTGTTTTGATACAATGGGAAAGGGGAGAGATGGTAATGATTCATTGTTTGGTCTAGGGCGTCCAAATGTATTCCCGAAAGGAGACGTCGGTTTGCAACGGGCGATTGAACGAACATTTCAGCTCGATTATCGCCTGACGATGAAAGAAATGGACGCATTTCAACGAATGTGGGAACCATATGCAAGCTATGCCGCTTTGTATTTGTGGAGAAGTATAGAATAGGGGAGAGAACGATGCTACAACAAGGACAGCAATTTCCATTAACGATTAAACGATTAGGCATTAACGGGGAAGGGGTCGGCTATTTTAAAAAACAAGTGGTGTTCGTTCCAGGAGCGCTTCCAGGAGAAGAAGTCGTCGTTCAAGCGACGAATGTGTACCCAACATATACAGAAGGAAAAATGGTGCGCATACGAAAACGCTCCCCTCATCGTGTTAAGCCGCCTTGTCCAGTATATGAACGGTGCGGTGGATGTCAACTGCAACATCTTGACTATAACGCGCAGCTTGAAGCAAAACGCGATATTGTCATCCAAGCGCTCGAACGCCATAGTCGATTAAATATAGAAGCACTTCATATTCGTCCGACGATCGGAATGGAAGACCCGTGGCATTATCGCAATAAAAGCCAATTTCAAGTCGGAGTGAAAAAAGGGCGTGTCATCGCTGGACTTTACAGCATGAATTCGCACGAGCTCGTTGACATTGACCGCTGCCTGATTCAACATGACGCGACTAATCGCGTCACAACGGTCGTGAAAGCGATTTTACAAGATTTGCGCATTCCGGTTTATCACGAACGAAAGAAAACAGGTGTTGTGCGCACGATTGTCGCCCGGGTCGGATTTTTTACAGGTGATGTACAATTAGTCATTGTGACAGCGACGAAAGAACTGCCGCGTAAAGAGCTGTTTGTAGCGGAAGTGAAACGCCGTTTGCCAGAAGTGAAATCGATCGCGCAAAACATTAACGGGCAAAAAACGTCGCTTATTTTTGGCGATGAAACGATCGTTCTCGCAGGTGAACCGTACATTCAAGAAGTGCTTGGCGATTTTTCATTTGAACTATCCGCCCGCGCTTTTTTCCAGCTTAATCCGATTCAAACGATCAAGCTATACGACGAAGTAAAAAAAGCAGCAGCACTAACGAAAAACGAACGCGTCGTCGACGCATATTGCGGCGTCGGCACAATCGGGCTTTGGCTCGCTCGCGAGGCAAAAGAAGTGCGCGGCATGGATACGATCCCCGAAGCGATTGACGATGCGCGCCAAAATGCCGAACGTCACGGCTTCACCAACGTCACGTATGCGGTTGGAAAAGCGGAAGTATTGTTGCCAAAATGGGTGAAAGAAGGGTGGAAGCCAGACGTCATCGTTGTCGACCCTCCACGAACAGGCTGCGACAACGCTTTATTAAAAACGATGTTACAAGTGAAACCGAAAACAGTCGTGTACGTTTCTTGTAACCCATCCAGCCTCGCACGCGACATCAACACCCTTGCAAAGCACTATCACATCGAATACATTCAACCGTTCGATCTTTTTCCACATACGGCGCATGTCGAGAGTGTCGCGAAGTTGGTGAGGCAGTAATGAATGAAAACGATGTCACCATCGAATTGATAGGCAGAAGCTACGAAAAATTGTTTTGGAGAAGCATCCATCGTAAAAAAGCACATAACCGAACATGGTTACGTGCTTTTTTATTGATGAAAATGGGGTATGATTACAACGTTGCGGAAGACGGTTTCAAAACACGATGTGAATCAAGTCAAAGAAGACGCAATGGAAGGAAAGTGTATCGTTCTCGATTTAGGGTAGTGTCAAAAAATTGGTATTATGTCAAGAAGATAGACTCCCATGACAAAAAAATTTCGTCACCATCGGAAGGATGAAAACAACCTTCTGTCGAATGGTCTCCTTGCAGCTGGGGTCATGAGGTCGTTGTATCTATGGTACGCAAGAGTCCGAAAGATAGACGGACCCCAGTAGCCTGGTGCACCACGGAATGTCGCTCCCGAGTTGGGAAGCACGCAGGATAGAATGCTTCGTCATAGGCTACTGCACCAGCTGAAGATGAAATGAAGCAGGGAGGGAAAGCGATGAAGGTATTATATGAACGTTGTTGTGGAGTAGACGTGCATAAAAAATCCATTACCGCTTGTACCATCACCCCTGAAGGAAAAGAAA
>NZ_FOJQ01000112.1 GCF_900111795.1 Anoxybacillus pushchinoensis
TTCTTTTCATATTTCTTAATTCCTAAAGACTTCCTCGCTTCAGCAGGTGTCAGACCTTTTTTCTTCATATTTGTTCTAATTATTGATTTTATGTCGTCCATAAATGATAATTTTTCGTTATTTGCTCTCTGAGCAGTTGCCATATCCTTTTCCTCCTCCCAACACATACAACCACACCCCCTTAGAGGCATAGTGTACGCCTATTCTAAAGAGATTATACCACAAAATTCATTTAATTTATATGAATATATCGCTAATTTCCTATGAAAATGAATTATTTCCTTCAAAAAATCCAAAAATACGTTGTTTATTCGCAAATCGCTTCAATTTAAAAAAAGCACCCGAATAAACGAATGCTTTAAACCTCTACTTCTACATTGCGACTTCGACAGGTGACTGGCACCCTATCCCATTTCCATGAAGAATTTTTGTAAACGTTCCGCAGCCATTCGATATGCCTTTTCTTTATCACGAGGACCTATCGCAATTATTTCCATCCTTATCGGCTGTCCTTCAACCGGGCGATAAATAATTCTAATATTTAGTGACTTCGACTTAATCTTTGCAAAACCATGCAAGTCCCCATGTAACGATTCAGCAATTCCATCCGGCTTAAATAGGGGACCTTGCTTTGCCCTTCTTAAAATTTCTAATAAAATGGTTTGTCTATGTCCTTTATTAATCGCTTTAATATCCTGCTTTACATCCTCAACAAACCTCAGTTCAACATTATATTTTTCTAAAATAATCTCCTGCAAATCTTCAAGCGTTTTCACATCAATCTTCCTCTAATAATTTCATTAGTTCGTTTACATTAATATCCTCTTCATCAAAAATATCTGATAAAGTTTGATTTACAGGTTTATTCTTACGTGCATATGCCTCTTCCATAACAATTTGGTCAAGTGCTTCTTCTACAACTTCTTTTATTTGAAGCAACTGCTCAAAATAATCTATATCAACAACTACAGCCAGTGCATTTTTCTTTTTTGCATTTTGAATAACAAATACTTCATCTGAAACTCCATTTGAAAAACGATCCAGTATCTCTGATAATTTTTTTGTTCTAGAAAGATCCGTAACACTTAAAACATTCGTTTTCAAAAAATTCAATGTGTTTGTGTTGGCAATAGGATATTGTTCTTTTGTCAATGTATGAACACCCACTTTCCATCCTCCACTCTTTAGTATATGCATTATTATCTATATTATACACATGATTTTACACAAAAAAAAACACATTTATTACCTATATTCCATTTGTTCATACATTCATTCTTTACATTCCTAACATACTTTAGGGCGTGACTGGCACGCTATCCAATCACTCTCCCTATCTCCACTCAA
>NZ_FOJQ01000012.1 GCF_900111795.1 Anoxybacillus pushchinoensis
ATATTAAAAACGAAGCGATTAGGCTTCTTAACCGCAGGAACTGTGGGGATCGCCTACTAAATAACCGAAAAAACTTTCGGTGTTCGTAGGAATCCACTATGGCTTTAGCCTAGTGGTAGTTCAATTCATATTGCATACGTCAATGGGGCAACCTTCGCAACGAATTTCATCTTTTAAAAACTGCAAATCGTGAATCGTTATTTTTCCTTTGTGGACAGAGATGATTTTTAGCTCTTTTAACTCTTTTAATAATCGGCTGACGACTTCGCGCGCGCTGCCGCAAAAGTTGGCAAGTTCTTGATTTGTTATCGGAACGTTGATGAGAATGCCGTCTTCTGTTTGAACGCCGTAACTGTTCGCGAGGCGGATGAGCGTAGAATAGAGCGCTCCTTTTTTTCCGTGTAAAATTAAATCGCGTATTTTCGTTTGCATCCGTTGCAGTTGTAAATTGAGCCATTGCATAAATTGCAACGCAAACGCATGATCGAGCAACAATCGTTCTTCGACTTGTTGTTTATGAATGACAGCTAACGTCCCCGCTTCCACCATTTTCGCACTTACCGTACATGTGCACGCCAATTGAAACGGAACGATCTCCCCGAACGCATCCCCTTGCTCGCAAATGCGCAGCGATAGTTCGCGCCCTTCATCTGTCGTTTTGCTCAACTGCACTTTTCCTGCACATACGACATATAGTTCGCTCGCCACTTCTCCTTCCCGAAACACATATTCTCCTTTTTGCATATCGATCATATGATGAGGAAAGGAAAGAAGGTCGGATAAGGAGATCGGTTGAATAGTCATACAATAACCACCTTTACTGTTCTCTAGTTTCAGTGAACTACCCTCCACTTACCACCCTTTCGAGTTGCTTGAAGTGGGGGCTTCTCGGGTAATCCTGTCTCATGACAGAAAATTGACCGAGCTAACCCTCCTGTTCCAGGAGTTTGTATTTTCATGCTAATGCTAACAAGCACAATCCTTCTTTTTTGATATTAATTGCTGAATTATAATCACGGTCTAATACTAAGCCACAAATACATTTATATACACGTTCGGACAATGGCATTTCTTTTTCGTTTCCACAACGGGAACATTTTTTTGTCGAGGGAAACCATTTGCTTATTTTTACAAGCTGTTTTCCTTGTTCTTTTAACTTGTATTCCAAGAAAGTGGTGAACATACCCCAGCCGTTATCATGAACGCTTTTTCCAAAGTTGAGGGCTTGAGACATGCTTTTCATGTCTAAGTCCTCAACAATCACAGCGTCATAGTTTGCGGCTAATTCTTTTGACTTGTGATGAAGAAAGTTTCTGCGCTGATTAGCTGTCTTTTCATACAGCTTAGCTACTTTCAGACGTTGTTTTTCCCATCTTGTAGAACCTTTCTTTCTTCGGGAAAGTATTCGTTGTGCTTTTGCTAATTTGTCTAAAGCTTGACGATAGTAACGTGGGTAATTGGCTTTCTCACCTCGTTCACTATCGACATATAGACCATCCATCACAAAATCTAAACCAACTACTTTCTGAATCTTTACTGTACTGATATTTTTCTCATATTCTGTCAAAATCGAAATATAATATTTACCTGTCTTTGTTTTAGAAATTGTACAAGATTTGATTTTGTAATCAGCAGGTATTTCTCTATGCTGTTTCACTCTTATTGGCTTTTTGATTTTTGGCAGTTTGATATAACCATTCTCTAGCTTAATATTGTCGTTGACCATGTTGGTTGTGTAAGATTGTTTCTTTTTCTTGGTCTTGAATTTAGGGAACTCTGCACGACCTTCAAAAAAGTTCTCATAAGCATTTTGTAAATGGATTTGTGCATTGGCTAAAGCTAAAGAATCCACTTCTTTTGGGAACGGAAATTCATTCTTATACTTCGCTGGGGTGGGAAACTTTTGTTCTTTAAGCGCCTCTTTGTCGTCTTTGAACTTTTCATATATTTCTTTACGTTCTGCCAGCATCTTGTTGTAGATAAAACGAACGCAGCCAAACGTTTTTGCCAATAACTCTTCCTGTTCTTTATTTGGATATAAGCGAAATTTGAATGCTTTGTTTTGCTTGGTCATACCAATTCACCTCACTTCAGCCCTTGACTTTCAATATTAATAATATCAACTCTCTTATATATCTAATACTGATTATGACAAAATCTTTGGCTAACGCCAACCGAAATTCATCTCCCCACTTATCGTTGGGCTATCGCCCTTCACACGCTTGAAGTTGGGGACTTCTTTCGGAAATGATGTTAAAAAGAAAAAAAAAGATGACGTCAATATATGGAACATAAAAATAAAAAATATTTAAATATACATTTGATTTTATTTTTATGCAGTATTATAATGATAACTAAATTTACAACATATATAGAAAGTGGGGAACGGGGAAATGAAAGTCTCCATTATCGGAGCGACAGGCTATGGAGGAGTTGAGCTCGTTCGCTTATTGCAACATCATCCGTACATGCGCGTCGTTTCCGTTCATTCATCTTCACAAGCAGGTGTTTCGCTTCGTGATGTGTATCCGCATATGGAAGGTTCATTTGTTTTGCGCGATCTTCGTATGGATGATATAGAGGGCGATCTCGTTTTTTTAGCGACGCCGCCCGGTGTATCGAGCGAATGGACACCAAAGTTGCTTGCGGCAGGGTATAAAGTCATTGATTTATCTGGAGACTTTCGTTTGCGTGACGGGAGCGTCTATGCGAAGTGGTATAAAAGGCAGGCGCCGAACGAGGAGCTACTAAAACAGGCGGTGTACGGGCTGACCGAGTGGAATCGCGACCGCATTGCGACGGCGAGCTTAATCGCTAATCCAGGCTGCTATCCGACAGCGACGTTGCTCGGGTTAGCACCGCTCGTCATTGAAAAATGGATCGTGCCGCATCGCGTCATTATAGATGCGAAATCGGGCGTGTCCGGCGCAGGACGAGGAGTATCCCTTGGCGTTCATTTTTCGGAAACGAATGAAAACGTAAAAATATACAAAGTGAATACACATCAACATATTCCTGAAATTGAACAAATGTTATGCGACTGGAATGAACAAATGGATCCGGTGACGTTTAGCACCCATTTAATTCCGATGACGCGCGGCATTATGGCGACGATGTATGCGGAAGCCGCGCGCCCATTGTCGCTTGAAAGAATAATAGAATTATACAAAGAAACGTATAAACATTGCCCGTTCGTACGCGTTCGGGAGGCAGGATCTTTTCCGTGTACGAAAGACGTGTACGGTTCGAACTATTGCGATATTGGGCTTGCTTACGATAAACGAACAAATCGCATTACTGTTGTGAGCGTAATCGATAATTTAGTTAAAGGGGCGGCAGGGCAGGCCGTTCAAAACGCCAACGTCATGTGTGGATGGGACGAACAAACCGGGTTGACATCGATGCCTATGTATCCGTAAAAGAGGTGGAAAAAATGATGATCGTTGAAGAAAAAGTGAAATATATGGCAGATGGAACAATTGTAACGCCAAAAGGTTTTCGCGCGGCTGGCATTCATGCAGGATTGCGTTATACGAAAAAAGATTTAGGTGTGATCGTTTGCGATGTGCCAGCCTCATGTGCAGCTGTATACACTCAAAACGTGTTTCAAGCTGCTCCGTTACAAGTGACGAAAGAGAGCATCGCTGTTGAAAATAAGTTGCAAGCCGTTATCGTCAATAGCGCCTATGCTAACGCATGTACGGGCGAACAAGGGCTAAAAGATGCGTACGACATGCGCAAATGGTGTGCGGAAGCGTTCGGGCTTCATGAACATCTCGTCGCTGTCGCATCGACGGGAGTGATCGGCGAACGGTTACCGATCGAAAAAATTCGCGCGAGCATTCCGAAGCTTGAACCGACGGCACAATGGAGCGGGGCGGTCGATTTTCAAACAGCCATTTTAACGACCGATCTTGTCATGAAAAAAACGTGTTATGAAACGGTGATCGACGGCCAAGTTGTGACGGTTGCGGGAGCGGCGAAAGGATCGGGGATGATTCATCCGAATATGGCGACGATGCTTGCTTTCATTACGACCGATGCGAACGTTCCGTCAGACGTGCTACAACATGCGCTTCGCTCGATTACAAACGTGTCGTTTAACCAAATTACCGTCGATGGCGAAACGTCAACGAACGATATGGTGATCGTCATGGCGAGCGGATTAGCGGGCAACGAGCCGCTTTCTCCTCAGCATCCCGATTGGGCGAATTTTTATGAAGCTCTTCGTAAAACGTGCGAACATTTAGCAAAACAAATTGCCCGCGACGGAGAAGGGGCGACGAAGTTAATTGAAGCGCGCGTCAAAGGAGCGCGGACAGACGAAGAAGCGAAATGGGCCGCGAAACATATTGTCGGTTCGAATTTAGTGAAAACAGCGGTATACGGGGCGGATGCGAATTGGGGACGCATTATCGGAGCGATTGGTCATAGCGGGGCATTCGTCAACCCGAACGATGTGGACGTATGGATCGGTTCAGTTCACATGTTAAAGCAGAGCGAACCGGTGCCGTTTTGTGAAGAAGAAGCGAAAGCAGCTTTAATGGAAGACGTTGTCGTCATTACGGTAGATTTGCATGTCGGTGACGGGGAAGGCGTCGCGTGGGGCTGTGATTTAACGTACGACTACATTAAAATTAATGCAAGCTATCGGACGTAAGGGGGAATGAGTGTGATTGTGATCAAATGCGGCGGTAGCGTGCTTCATGAATTATCCCCAGCCTTTTTTACGAGCGTGCAACAGTTAAGAAGAAGCGGAATAGATGTTGTCATCGTCCATGGAGGTGGTCCGGATATCGGGCAGCTCCTTCACGCGCTGAACATTCCGTCCGAATTTGTTAACGGATTGCGGAAAACGACAAAAGAAGTGTTGCACGTTGTAGAAATGGTGTTAAATGGAAAGGTGAACAAAACGCTCGTCTCTCTTTTACAAACAAATGACATTCGCGCGGTAGGGTTATCGGGTGTTGATGACAAGTTGTTGCAAGCAAAACCGATCGATGTACAAACGCTCGGTTATGTTGGGGAAGTTGTACACGTTCACGCGCATATTATCCATACGTTGTTGCGCCACGCATACGTTCCTGTCATCGCGCCGATCGGTGTAGATGAACATGGTCAAACGTATAACATTAATGCAGATACGGCGGCGGCAGCAATAGCGCAGGCGCTTTCGGCTGACAAACTCGTTTTTGTAACGGATGTCGCCGGCATTTTAAACAATGGCGAAGTTGTCAAAGAAGCGACAGCCCAAATGGTTGAAGCGATGATTGCCGATGGGACGATTTCAGGAGGGATGATTCCAAAAGTGAAAGCTGCCCTTCATGCGCTTCACTCGGTCAATGAGGTGGCCATCGTAAGCGGAAAAGTTCCATTTTATGAACATGGCACGTGGCATGGAACGATGATGAAGAAAGAGGTGTATGTATGATTTTTCCAACATATCAACGGTTTCCGATTACCGTTGCAAAAGCGGAAGGAACGAAAATCATCGCAACGGACGGAAAACAGTATATCGATTTTATTGCCGGCATTGCGGTATGCAATCTCGGCCATCGCCATCCCGCTGTTCAGCAAGCGCTAGCGGAGCAGCTAAATGAAGTATGGCACGTGTCCAATTTGTTTCATCTTCCACTTCAAGAAGAAGTTGCCTCCCTTCTCGTTCAACATTCCGTCGGGGATGCGGTGTTTTTTTGCAATAGCGGGGCAGAGGCGAACGAAGCGGCGATCAAGCTAGCACGTAAACATACTGGACGCTCAAAAATCATTACGTGTGAACAGTCGTTTCACGGGCGCACGTTTGCGACGATGTCGGCAACAGGGCAGGCGAAAATTCATGACGGATTCGGTCCGTTGTTACCGACGTTCGCTTATGTGCCGTTTAACGATATTGATGCGCTTGAGAAGGAAATGGACGAAACGGTGGCAGCTGTCATGGTGGAAGTCGTGCAAGGAGAAGGCGGCGTCGTCGTCGGTGAAAAGTCGTTTTTGCAGGCGGCAGAGCAGCTTTGTCAAACATATGGCGCATTGCTTATTGTTGATGAAGTGCAAACAGGGATCGGGCGAACGGGAACGTTGTTCGCTTACGAGCAGTTTCATATTTCGCCGGATGTCATTACCGTTGCGAAAGGATTAGGAAGCGGTTTTCCTGTCGGAGCGATGATCGGGAAAAAACATGTCATTCCGACGTTTAGCGCAGGTGTGCACGGCTCGACGTTTGGCGGAAACGCCTTAGCGATGGCAGCAGCGAAAGCGACGCTTAACATCGTCACACAGCCTTCATTTTTACAAGACGTGCGTGAAAAAGGAACGTATTTTCACGAGCAATTAAAAAAGGTGCTTGAACATATCCATATCGTTACGCATGTGCGCGGGTTGGGGCTTATGGTCGGCATAGCGTGCAACGAACAAGTGACAAACATATTGCCGCATATTCATGAAAGAGGACTGCTAGTTTTAGCGGCGGGACCGAACGTCATTCGTTTATTGCCACCGCTCACCGTAACGAAGGAAGAGATCGATGAAGCAGTCAACATATTACAAGAGGCGTTAACATCGTATGAACGTGATTTTTTATATGTATAAATGAATAAAAATTCTTTTTGTTTAATAAACATTCGTTTGGGGTGTGAACATGGAAGCGTATGTACATTTGCAAAACGGCAAAACGTTTGCTGGGAAACTAGAAACGGCGTGGACGGGGGATGTTTCTGGCGAAGTCGTCTTTTTTACAGGAATGACAGGGTATCAAGAAGTGTTGACTGATCCATCGTATAAAAACCAAATCATCGTGTTTACGTATCCGTTGATCGGCAATTACGGAGTGAACGAAGTTGATTTTGAAAGCAAACATCCGCATGTGAAGGCGGTGATCGTCTATGAAGCGGAGGAAACAGGCTATCATTACGAAGCGGCATATAGTCTCAAACAATATTTGCAAAAATGGAACGTTCCGCTCGTTAGCCACGTCGATACGCGAGCATTAGTAAAACAAATTCGAGAACATGGGGCGATGCCTGCCGTTATTTCGTTACGTGAAACGGCAGTGGTGCAAATGGAAGAACAACATCCTGTTCCACTCGTCAGCACATCGGACGTCGAAACGTACGGAAGTGGCGACATGCACGTTGTTTTATTTGATTTCGGATATAAAAAGTCCATCGTTCATTCGTTAATGGAGCATGGCTGTCGTGTAACCGTCGTTCCGTACAATACGACGTTACAAACAGTAGAGCAGCTCGATCCTGATGGCGTCTTGTTATCAAATGGACCCGGAGATCCGAAACAATTGTCGCCTTATTTGCCGAATGTGTTAGCGGTCATCGAACGTTACCCGACGCTTGCGATTTGCCTTGGGCATCAACTCGTTTCGCTCGCTTATGGGGGAGATACGGAAAAATTGAAGTTTGGGCATCGCGGGGCCAATCAGCCAGTATATGATGTGAAAACGAAAAGAGTATGGATGACATCGCAAAATCACGGCTATGTTGTCAAGGCAGAAAGTTTAGCGCATACGCCGCTTTCCGTTCGCTTTGTAAACGTCAATGACGGTTCTGTCGAAGGGGTGGCTCATGAAACGAAGCCGATTTTATGCGTGCAATACCATCCAGAGGCACATCCTGGTCCAAACGATACACAATTTATTTTTGCCGAATTTGTCGACATGATGAAAGCAGCAAGAAAGGAGAAAGTATATGCCTAAAGATTGTACGCTACGTTCCATTCTTGTCATCGGTTCTGGTCCGATCGTCATCGGTCAAGCAGCGGAGTTTGACTACTCTGGAACGCAAGGGTGTTTAGCGTTAAAAGAGGAAGGGTATCGCGTCATTTTAGCGAACAACAATCCGGCGACGATTATGACTGATGAAGTGCATGCCGATGCCGTCTATTTTGAGCCACTTACTGTCGAGAGCATGGAAAAAATTATCGCGAAAGAGCGACCCGATGGGCTATTGGCCACGCTTGGCGGCCAGACGGGGCTGAATTTAGCGTTTGCTTTACACGAACGAGGCATTTTGCAAAAATATAACGTCCGCTTGCTCGGCACACCGATTGAATCGATTAAGCGCGGGGAAGATCGTGAAGCGTTTCGCGCTTTAATGTATGAATTAAATGAACCTGTGCCAGAAAGTGAAATTGTAACAACGGTAGAAGAAGCGGTGCAGTTTGCTGAGCAAATCGGATTTCCAATTATCGTTCGTCCAGCGTATACGCTCGGTGGAACGGGGGGCGGCATCGCCGAAACGATGGATGAATTTATAAAGATTGTTGCGAAGGGGCTACGTGAAAGTCCGATTTCGCAATGTTTAGTCGAACGGAGCGTGGCAGGTTTTAAAGAAATTGAATATGAAGTGATGCGCGATCATACAAATACGTGCATTACTATTTGTAATATGGAAAATATTGATCCTGTCGGCATTCATACGGGCGATTCGATCGTTGTCGCTCCGTCGCAAACGTTGACGGATGTAGAATATCATATGTTGCGCTCGGCAGCGATTAAAATTATTTCTGCGCTTGGCGTTGTCGGCGGATGCAACATTCAATTTGCGCTTGATCCGACGAGCAAAAAATATTACTTAATTGAAGTCAATCCACGCGTCAGCCGTTCATCTGCGCTCGCATCGAAAGCGACTGGCTATCCGATCGCAAGAATGGCGGCGAAATTGGCGGTCGGCTACACGCTTGCCGAATTAATGAATCCGGTGACAGGCCATACGTATGCGAGCTTTGAACCTGCGCTCGATTATGTTGTTGTGAAATTTCCGCGCTTCCCGTTTGATAAATTTCCGTTTGCCGATCGTCGCCTCGGCACGCAAATGAAAGCGACCGGGGAAGTGATGGCGATCGATCGCAACTTTGAACGGGCGTTGCAAAAGGCGATTCATTCTCTTGAATTAGATCATATCGGCCTACATTCACCGGCGCTTGCGAACGAGTCGACGAAATCGTTAATTGACATCATCAAAAAAGGGGATGACCGCCGCTTTTTCGCTATACTCGAGCTGCTTCGTCGCGGCATCCCAACGAGCGAAATACATGAGTGGACAAAAATTGACTTGTATTTTTTAACTCGTTTTGCTCAGCTCATTGCGCTTGAACAACAGGCGAAAAACATAACGCTCGATACGGTAGATGAACGAACGTTTCGCACGTTGAAAGAGAAAGGGTTTTCCGATGCATATTTAGCTTATATATGGCATGTTGAGGAAAAAGATGTACGTGAAAAAAGAAAAGCATACGGCATTGTGCCCGCCTATAAAATGGTCGATACGTGTGCGGCAGAATTTTCAGCAGAAACGTCATATTATTATTCGACATATTTTGGCGAAAGCGAAGTGCAAGCGAGCGACAAGCCGAAAATGCTTATTCTCGGCTCAGGACCGATTCGAATTGGGCAAGGGGTAGAGTTCGATTACGGCTCCGTTCATTGCGTGTACGCTTTGCAACAAGCAGGGTATGAAGCGATTTTAATAAACAACAATCCGGAAACGGTCAGCACCGATTTCACCGTCGCAGACCGCTTGTATTTTGAGCCGCTAACCGTAGAAGATGTGTTAAATGTGATCGAGGCGGAAAACGTCGAAGCGGTCATCGTGCAATTTGGCGGACAGACGGCCATTAATTTAGCAAGCAAGCTAGAAACGTACGGCGTGTCAATCATCGGGATGAGCAGCGACGTGATCGATCAACTGGAAGATCGCGAACGTTTTTACGAGTTGTTGCAGTCGCTCGGCATTCCGCACGTGAAAGGGACGATGGCAACGAACGAGACAGAATTATGGGAAAAGATCAATGATATTGGCTATCCGCTATTGCTCCGCCCGTCGTATGTGATCGGTGGACGAGGCATGCATATTGTTGAACATGAGCAACAGCTTTGTTCGCTCATCGAACAAGGAATTGTCTACCCGGTACTAATAGATGAATATATGCGCGCAAAAGAAGGGGAGCTCGATGCGATTTGTGACGGATATGACGTATTTGTTCCGACAATGATCGAACATGTCGAAAAAACGGGCGTCCATTCCGGCGATAGTTATGCGCTCTTGCCTGCTCAATCGTTTACAGAAGAAGAGAAAAAGAAAATGATCGATTATGCAAAGCGAATAACGAAACAGCTTCATTTTAAAGGGTTAATGAACGTTCAATTTATCGTTCGTAACGGCGAAGTATACGTCTTAGAAGTCAATCCACGCGCAAGCCGAACGGTGCCGATTGTGAGCAAAGTGACAGGTGTGCCGATGGTTCAACTAGCGACAAACATATTGCTTGGGAAATATTTGTCGGAATACGTCATTCAATCTCCTTCTCTCTCGTATGTTGTCTTAAAATACCCTGTTTTTTCGACATATAAATTGCCGGGAGTCGATCCGCTCGTTGGCCCAGAAATGAAATCGACGGGGGAAGGAATTAGCATCGCAAAAACAGTGCAAGAAGCGGCGTTAAAAAGCTTTTATCCGTACCTTGTAAAGAAAAAAGGGGCGCATGAAATATATGTGGACGCGCCAGAAAAGGCCGCATCGCTTATCGAAGCGGCGAAACGATTCGGTTTGACTGTTGTAACGGATGAGCCGTTTGAACAATGGCTTGAGAAAAAAGAGGCGCTCGCGTTTGTTAGTTTCATGCGCGATGACGAAAGCGTGCAGCGAAGAAAACAGGCGCTCGCTCGTCATTTGCTCGTATGTACGGAAGAAGAAACAGCCCGTTTATTTTTCGAGGCACTCCAAACGGACGATTTTTCCGTATGTTCGATTCAACAATGGTTAAAAATGATGAAAGAAGTGGTGAAAAAGTGAATACGACAGCAACCGTTCAATTGAAAGGGAAAGATTTTTTAACATTAGCGAGCTATTCGAAAAAAGAAATTGAATATTTACTTCATTTAGCGCTTGAATTAAAAAGAAAGCAACAAAGTGGGGAAAAGTATACGCCGTTGAGCGGAAAAACGTTGGCGATGATTTTTGAAAAACCATCTACAAGAACGCGCGTGTCATTTGAAGTCGGCATGGTGCAATTAGGGGGGCATGCGCTTCATTTAAGCAGCCGCGATTTGCAAATTGGACGCGGCGAGACGATTGCCGATACGGCGCGCGTGCTGTCGCAATATGTGGATGGAATTATGATTCGCACATTCGAGCATGAAAAAGTAGAAGAGCTTGCTCATTACGCGACCATTCCGGTCATTAACGGCTTAACCGATGACGACCATCCGTGCCAAGCGCTTGCGGATTTATTGACAATTTATGAAGTAAAAGGAAAACTGCAAGGGTTAAAGCTCGCCTACATCGGTGACGGCAACAATATGGCGCATGCGTTAATGTTAGCTGCCGCAAAAGTTGGCATGGATTGTGCTGTTGCTTCACCGAAAGGATATGAGCCGAAACAAGCGATTGTCAATGAAGCGAAACAAATGGCGAGCGAAAGCGGAGCGACGATCGTTGTGACAAACGATCCGTACGAAGCAATTGCTGATGCGGATGTGGTGTACACAGACGTTTGGGCAAGCATGGGGCAAGAAGCGGAGGCGAACGAGCGCATGCACATTTTTGTCCCATTTCAAGTGAATGAAGCGCTCGTTCAACAGGCGAAAGACGATTTTATGTTTTTACATTGTTTGCCGGCACACCGCGGTGAAGAAGTGACAGAAGGTGTGATTGATGGAACGCAGTCTTACATTTTCCAACAGGCCGCCAATCGCCTTCACGCCCAAAAAGCGTTGCTCGTTTCATTGCTGTAGTTTGTAGCGTTTGCCGTTATTTCTCATCATCGTTTTGCAGGGGAGAGGACATATTATAAAATGAGCAAATGATGAGGAGGGGTACGGATGGGACAAAGCCGACATTTTCGCCCGGGGCAAAAAGCGCCAAATAACGGCATATATATTGAAATTGGCGAGACTGGCGACCAAGTGAAAAACCCGAAAAAATTGAAGCTAAAAGCAGGTGACCGTTTCCCTGAAACGTCAAACCATAACCGCATTTGGACATACTTTCCGAAACCGTAAGCCATCCTTGCACAAGGATGGCTTTGCCATTATAATACATAATAGAAAAAGGTCAAATAAAGTCAAAGTCAAAGGGGTGAGTACGATGAATATGCAACAAATGACGGAAAAAGTGCAAGAAGCGTTCATGCGAGCTCAATCGTTGGCGGTGGAGAAGCAACATCAAGAGATTGACGTCGAGCACGTATGTATCGCGTTGTTAGAACAAGAAGACGGGCTTGCTCGGCGCATATGTGAAAAAATGTCCGTTTCGATTTCCGCGCTGCGCGATGAGTGGAATAAACAGCTAAATAAAAAGCCGCAAGTTCTCGCGAGCACAGAAGCGGGGAAAATATACGTAACGAGCCGTCTACAACAATGGATTGTGCGGGCAGAACAAGAAGCGAAACAAATGAACGATGAATATATATCGGTTGAGCACTTGTTTCTTGCGCTCGTTGACGATCGAGAGGCGAAACCGATATTGTCGCGCTACGGCATCGACCGAGCGAAACTGTTACAAACGATTATGGAAATAAGGGGGAATCAACGGGTGGTTAGTCCGCATCCAGAAGCGACATATGAAGCGTTGCAAAAATATGGCCGCGATTTAGTAGCGGAAGTGAAGGCAGGGAAAATTGATCCGGTCATTGGCCGCGATAGCGAAATTCGCCGTGTCATTCGCATTTTGTCACGTAAGACGAAAAACAATCCCGTTTTAATCGGTGAGCCGGGTGTCGGAAAAACGGCGATTGTCGAAGGATTAGCGCAACGCATCGTGCGAAAAGATGTGCCAGAAGGGTTAAAAGATAAAACGATTTTTGCGCTAGATATGAGTGCATTGATTGCTGGCGCAAAGTTTCGCGGCGAGTTTGAAGAACGGTTAAAAGCGGTATTAAACGAAGTGAAAAAAAGCGAAGGGAGAATCATCTTATTTATTGACGAACTACATACGATCGTCGGCGCAGGACGGACGGATGGAGCGCTCGATGCCGGCAATATGTTAAAGCCGATGCTTGCGCGCGGAGAATTGCATTGCATTGGAGCGACGACGCTTGATGAGTATCGTCAATATATTGAAAAAGACCCAGCGCTCGAACGCCGTTTCCAACAAGTGCTCGTTCAAGAGCCGACCGTCGAAGATACAATTTCGATTTTGCGCGGCTTAAAAGAGCGGTTTGAAATTCATCACGGGGTAAACATTCATGATGGGGCGCTCGTTGCGGCAGCGACGTTATCTGATCGGTACATTTCTGACCGCTTTTTGCCTGATAAAGCGATTGACTTAGTCGATGAAGCGTGCGCGATGATTCGTACGGAGATCGACTCGATGCCGACGGAGTTAGATGAAGTTATGCGCAAAATGATGCAGCTTGAAATTGAGGAAGCGGCGCTGAAAAAAGAACAAGATGAAGCAAGTAAACAGCGCTTACAAGCGTTGTCGCAAGAACTTGCGAATTTGCGCGAAAAAGCAAACGCGATGAAAGCGCAATGGGAAAAAGAAAAAGAAGCGATTCAACACGTGCGCGCGCTCCGTGAACAGTTAGAAAAAGCAAAGCGCGAACTAGAAGAAGCGGAAAACAACTACGATTTAAATAAAGCGGCAGAATTGCGCCACGGCCGCATTCCGCAACTTGAAAAGCAATTAAAGCAACTTGAACAAAGCGAAAAAGAAAGACGATTGTTGCGTGAAGAAGTGACAGAAGAAGAAATCGCATCGATCGTATCAAAATGGACAGGCATTCCAGTCACTAAACTTGTTGAAGGTGAGCGTGAAAAATTGTTACGCTTAGCCGATATTTTACATGAGCGCGTCATCGGGCAAGATGAGGCGGTGGAACTTGTGAGCGATGCGGTGTTGCGCGCGCGTGCGGGCATGAAAGATCCGAATCGTCCGATCGGTTCATTTCTTTTCCTCGGTCCGACAGGCGTTGGGAAAACGGAATTAGCGAAAGCGTTAGCCGAGGCGCTTTTCGATAGCGAACAACAAATGATTCGCATCGATATGTCGGAATATATGGAGAAACATGCGGTGTCTCGTTTAATTGGCGCCCCACCGGGATACGTTGGCTATGAAGAAGGTGGGCAGTTAACGGAGGCGGTGCGCAGAAAACCGTATTCCGTCATTTTGTTTGATGAAGTGGAAAAAGCGCATCCAGAAGTGTTTAACATTTTGTTGCAAATGCTCGATGACGGCCGCATGACTGACTCGCAAGGAAGAACGGTCGACTTTAAAAATACGGTTGTCATTATGACGTCAAACATCGGCTCACATGCGTTGTTAGAAGCGGTCGATGCGCACGGAGACGTAAGTGAAGAAGCGCGCGAACAAGTGTTGAAACAATTGCGGATGCATTTTCGCCCAGAATTTTTAAACCGCATTGACGATATCGTCTTGTTTAAACCGTTAACGATACGTGAAGTGAAAGGGATTGTAGATAAGTTTATGAAACAGCTAGAAGAGCGGCTCGCCGAACGCCATATTAAAGTGACGTTAACAGATGAGGCGAAAACGTACATCGCTACACACGGATTTGACGCCGTATACGGTGCGCGCCCATTGAAGCGATTTATTCAAAAACATATTGAAACGAAGCTAGCACGCGAAATGATCGCTGGGCATATCGCCGATTACAGCACGATCACAATTGATGTGGAAGGAAATGAATTAGTCGTAAAAAAAGGATAAACGGACGAACGCCGTTTATCCTTTTTAATGATGCACAGGGTCGTTTGGAATAAGTTGAGCGATTGCGATAATGAGAACGGTTGCAATGACGGCGAGCGTCGTGCCCGTTGAGAAATGATAAGCGACGCCAATCATTGAGCTGACGACGTATGTCACCATGTTAATTAATAAAAACGTCCAAAAAAACGTCCAAAAAATGCGCATGTAACTCCCTCCTTTTACACTCTTTTTTATCTTAACATAAATGTTTGATGGGCGAAAACGAAAAAATTGTAACGCCTAGTACGTAAGAAAGAAAAACGCATACGATATATTGTACAATGATGTGCGTAAGGTGGACAGCGATGGCAGCGAAGCAACGATTTTTCCAATTTAGCGAGCAATGGTGTGCGATTCATATTCCAGATCGACCGAACGGATTTGCTTTATTGATTTTAGGGGATGTGTCTCATTTTGTCGATGACGAAACGAGCTTATGGATACAACATGCTGGAAAAAACAAGCTGTTACATGAACTACTACAACGTGGGTACACGATTTTTTATTCCCATTTGTACGGTGCGAACTGGGGCAGTCCAAAAGCGGTGAAATTAGCCAAACAGCTTATGTATTATGTGCTAAAAACAGAAATTTTAAATGAGCGCATTTACGTGTTGGCAGAAGGAATGGGTGCGCTTGTCGCATTGCCTTTTATGGATGATGTAGGCGATCATATACGAGCGGTGGCGTTATTGAATCCTTGCATATATTTACATGACCAGCTGCAATATGAAAAAGAACATAAATTTTTTTATAAACGGTTGATGCGGCAGTTGAAACAAGCGTACGGAGAAGAGGACATGGAACGTCATATACAGCAGCCGAAACCGCCTGTTGTACCGGTAAAAATTTGGCAAGTGTCCGGCGTCAATCCTTATCCGCCGACGATTCATGCGAGGGCGTACGCCCAGGCGTTTGGCGTACCTGTTTCGTATCATTTGCCTGAAAAAAAGTATACGTTTGCGCAAGAGATCCATACATTTTTCGAGCAGTATAATGACGTATAGCCCCCACACGCGTGGGGATTTTTTCTTTACGAATAAGAAATGAAGCAAGTAAAATAAGGGGGAAAAGAAAAAAGGAGTGTTGCATATTGATGAGGCGATATATATTGTTTATGTTCGCACTAATTTTCATATTATCTTCTTGCGCTCCTGTACATATGTCATCTGGGAAACTACAAAAAGTCGGCATGCTCGTTTCGGATACGATCAATGACCAAGTATGGGGAACGAAAGGATATAAAGGGCTACTTCGTGTACAGGCAAAGTTTGGAGTAGAAGTGTTTTATCGAGAAGGAGTCGATTCAAAAGCAGCTGCTCAAAAGGCGGTCGAAGACTTTAAACGAAAAGGTGTCAATCTCATTTTCGGGCACGGTCAAGAATACGGTGCTTATTTTGATGAGTTGGCTGAACAATATCCCGACATTCATTTTGTTTTTTTTAACGGAGAGGCGAAGAAAAAAAATGTGACGAGCTTAAACTTTGAAGGACATGCGATGGGCTTTTTTGGCGGCATGGTCGCCGGACATATGACGAAAACAAATAAAGTCGGCGTCATTGCTGCATTTGAATGGCAGCCAGAAGTAGACGGCTTTTTTGAAGGGGCGTCGTATGAAAAAAAAGACGTCCATGTCGACGTGGAGTATGTGCAAAGCTGGGATGATATTGATGCGGCACTAGCTATACTAGACCATATGATTCACGATGGTGTCGATGTTGTATATGCGGCTGGTGATACATTTAACGTCCCTGTTATTGAAAAAGTAAAAGAACACGGACTTTATGCGATTGGCTATGTGACGGACCAATCGGATTTAGGGGAGAGAACGGTATTAACGAGCACTGTTCAACATGTAGATGAACTGTATGAACTTGCCGTAGAAAAGTTTATAAAAGGCGAGCTCGCGTCAGGGACGACGTACGTTGATTTTCAAGATGGCGTCATCGAAATGGGGACGTTCAGCCCGGTCGTTGATGAACCGTTCCAACAAAAAATAAAGAAGGCGGTTGAACGATATAAACAAACAGGAAAATTGCCGAATGAGTAAAAGGGATGTCGAGCACATTCCTTATTTTTTTATTGCGCGAAATAAAAAAAGAAAGTAAAATTAGTACCAAGTAATAAAGTTTGATAATAAAAGGAGACGATATTTCCGTGAGTGCAGGAATTATTGGAATTGGACGGTATTTGCCAGAACGTATTGTGACGAATAAAGAGTTAGAACAACGAATGGATACGTCAGATGAATGGATTCGAACGCGAACAGGCATTGAAGAACGGCGCATCGCTTCCGATGACATGGATACGTCCGATATGGGATATATCGCAGCGAAGCGTGCCCTTGACGATGCAGGCATTTCTCCTGAACAAATTGACTTGATTTTAGTGGCGACTGTGACACCAGATCGCGCGTTTCCGTCTGTCGCATGTATGCTGCAAGAGAAGCTCGGAGCGGTGCATGCGGCGGCTCTTGACGTCAGCGCCGCATGCGCGGGATTTATGTATGCGATGGTGACGGCAAAACAATTTATTGAGACGAATACGTACAAATATGTACTCGTCGTTGGGGTGGAAAAGTTATCAAAAATTGTTGATTGGAATGACAGAAATACAGCTGTATTGTTTGGCGACGGCGCAGGAGCGGTCGTGATGGGCAAAGTGTCTGAAGGACGAGGCATCGTGTCGTTTGAGCTCGGAGCGGACGGCACAGGTGGAAAATATTTATACGAAGACGATTACGTCGTCATGAACGGACGGGAAGTATTTAAGTTTGCGGTGCGCCAAATGGGCGAATCATGCATTCGCGTATTAGAAAAAGCCGGATTGACGAAAGCGGACGTTGACTTTTTAATCCCACACCAAGCGAACATTCGCATTATGGAGGCGGCACGCGAACGATTAGAACTGCCGATTGAACGCATGTCGATTACAGTAAACAAATATGGCAATACGTCAGCTGCTTCGATTCCTATTTCGATCGTTGAAGAAGTGGAAGCAGGGCGCATTCAAGATGACGATTTAATCATTATGGTCGGATTTGGCGGCGGTTTGACGTGGGGCGCTATCGCGTTGCGCTGGGGGAAATAACGGTGTATGATGAAAAAAAAGGAGTGATGAGTGGTGAAAAAAAGACGAGTTGTTGTCACCGGATTAGGAGCGGTGACACCGTTAGGAAACGACGTTGAGACGACGTGGAAACATATCATTGCCGGACAATCTGGCATCGGTCCGCTCACACGGTTAAACGCGGACGATTTTCCTGCGAAAGTGGCAGCGGAAGTGAAAGATTTTGATGTCGAACAATTTATCGATAAAAAAGAAGCGCGCAAAATGGATCGATTTACGCAATATGCGGTTGCTGCTTCGATGATGGCAGTAAAAGATGCCGACTTACAAATTACAGAGGAAAACGCAGCGCGCGTCGGCGTATGGATTGGCTCAGGTATCGGCGGGATGGAAACGTATGAAGAGCAAATGAAGACGTTTTTAGAAAAAGGGTATCGTCGCGTCAGCCCGTTTTTTGTTCCGATGATGATTCCAGATATGGCGGCAGGGCAAGTGTCGATTATGCTTGGGGCAAAAGGAATAAACTCATGTACCGTCACCGCTTGTGCGACAGGAACGAACTCGATCGGTGATGCGTTTAAAGTCATTGAGCGCGGCGATGCGGATGTGATGATTACAGGCGGAACAGAAGCGCCGATTACACATATGGCGTTCGCCGGATTTAGCGCGGCGAAAGCGCTATCGTTTAACCCTGATCCGAAAACGGCGTGCCGTCCGTTCGATCAACATCGCGACGGATTTATTATGGGCGAAGGGGCTGGCGTTATCATTTTAGAAGAACTGGAACATGCGCTCGCACGCGGTGCGCGCATTTATGCTGAAATTGTCGGATACGGGGCAACAGGAGATGCGTATCATATTACGGCGCCAGCACCGGGCGGTGAAGGAGGCGTTCGTGCGATGCGTCAAGCGCTTCGTGATGCGAACATGGAGCCAGGAGATATCGACTACATTAATGCGCACGGAACGAGCACGGAATATAACGATAAATATGAGACGATGGCGATTAAAGAAGTATTTGGCGAACATGCGTATAAACTAGCGGTCAGCTCGACGAAATCGATGACAGGGCATTTGCTCGGGGCAGCAGGGGCTGTTGAAGCGATTTTCTCCGTGTTATCCATTTACGATGGCGTTATTCCGCCAACGATTAACTATGAAACACCAGATCCAGAATGCGATTTAGATTACGTACCAAACGTTGCCCGCAAACAAAATGTGCGCGCTGTATTAAGCAATTCGCTTGGCTTTGGTGGACATAATGCAACAATTATTTTTAAAGCGTACGAAGGATGAGGACACCCTCATCCTTTTTCACGTTTTCCTTTCGCTTGTCGTACAATGGCAATGACGAAAGGAGGAAAGATCATGGGGGTTGTAAATACGAAACATTGGTTTGAACGCGATTTATGGCGCGAAAAAATAAAAGAGGACGTGCAACGTCATTTATTTACGTACGGCATGGCTCGGCGCAATCAAGGCGAGATTATGAAACAGCTAGAACAAAAAAACGTTTGGGCATTTGTTGCGAAAAAGTTTGCGGAGCTAAAAAAAGAGTGGAACGGCCCAGATGTGCCAATTTATATTCTCCCTGCAGATGCAACGAATCGTACACTTCAACACGAGTTTGGCGGAAAATCAGGCGTCGCTTTTCGCGATCAGCTATTTTTATTTTTACTTCCTCATCTGTCCAACGAACATATTTATGCCCTCCTCATTCACGAATATCATCACGTTTGTCGTCTACACGTTGATCCGAAAGATGAACGAGAATATACGCTCATTGACCGCATCGTTATGGAAGGATTGGCAGAACATGCGGTATACGAACGGCTTGGGAGCGAATATGTCGCCAAATGGACGACATATTACACAGAAGAACAACTGAAGAAGTTTACGAAAAAATGGATCGTTCCGAACATGTCGCTTCGCCCTGATGATGCGCGCTATCGTGCCATTTTATACGGGTTATCATTTTATCCGCGCATGCTTGGCTATGCAGTTGGGTATGAAATTGTGAAGCGGGCGTCGACAAAAAAGAAGATGATTGAGCTATTTGCTATGCCGTCGGAAGAAATTTTTTTGTTGTAACGCATCGTTCGTCCTATTGTTCATACATATAGTAGTGGACAAGGGGGACTTATATATGCGTTTCTTTTTTTATTTGCTCGGGTTTGGCATGTCCGTCGTCGGTGGAACGACGATGATTGCATATTTAAACATTATCGCCTCACGTTCAGACTGGAAAGAATACGTTATATTTATTAGCACAAAAGTAGAATGTTATTTTCTTCCGATCGGGTTGTTCATTACGTGGTTAAGCATTTTTTTTCCTTCACATGATGATGGTTAAATTTAGGGTGAAATGGAATAAAATGAGCAACCTCTGACCATACTGTGAACAAATCGTTCGAAGTGAGGGGTTATGCATGTTATATCTTCACGATGTTTGGGTGAATTGGTTTGAAGGAGAAGAAAACGGATATAACGTTTGCCATTTTTACGAATGGAGAAAAGATGATGCGATTGAGTTGTTAGATCAAGTGCCCGTGTTAAAAGTGAGCACGCAACTGTTTCACTACTTGGAAAATAGTTTGTCTGAAATTCCGAAGGCGCTGCTTGAAGATGTGCATCAAAAAGCGTACGTACGTAAAAATCATGAGCGCATTCAGCTTGAATATTGTTTTATCGCTACAGATGGTTATGAAATTATTGCAATTGATACGATTGGCTATCATATTCCGATTCGCAAAAGCCGACTGATTCCGCGCCAAGAACAACTCGTGTACGACATGGTGAAAGAGCAAGATGTGCGTCTATATCCGTTTGAACAAAGTGAAAGAGAGTATCATATTTTATCGCCGCATCCGGCGCTTATGAGCGGATTGACACGGAAAGAGCGGCAATTGAAGCAGCTGTTATTTATGGCGCTCGACCAGCTGTATGGAATGAAAAATGCGGCAGAAGTGCGCTATTGGTATACGGAATGGGCGCCGAAGAAGTATGCGTATATTCAGCAAATGTCATTTGAAGAAGCGTGGAATGGCTTGTATGAAGAAGCGAAATACGGTTGGTCCGAACGACACGCTCATTTATGCGAGCGGCTCGTGAAAGGGCAACCGTTTTTCGAAAAACTATGGGAAATGGAACAAGAACCGAAAGTCAATTAAAAAAACTCAGCCCTACACGGAGCTGAGTTTTTTATTTTCTTTTTCTACCTAAGCCGATGGCGTTTTCCATTTTCTTTAACATTTTGCTTGCGACGCGATTTGCTTTTTCGGCACCTTCGTCTAAAATATCGTCTAATTTTGTGCTTTCCATGAGCTCATAATATTTTTCTTGAATTGGTGTTAAGGTGTTAATAATCGCTTCTGCGACATCTGCTTTAAACTCCCCATATCCTTTTCCAGCATAGCGCGCTTCTAGCTGTTCGATCGGTTCGTTCGCCAAAATGGAGTAAATCGTTAATAAGTTCGATACGCCCGGTTTATTTTCTTTATCGTAACGAATGACGCCTTCTGAGTCGGTAACAGCACTTTTTACTTTCTTCTCGATCGTTTTCGCATCATCAAGCAGCGTAATGTACGATTTTTGATTCGGATCGGATTTGCTCATTTTTTTCGTCGGATCGGTGAGCGACATAATGCGTGCTCCGATTTTCGGAATGCGCGCTTCTGGGATCGTGAAAATGTCGCCGTATCGTTTATTGAATCGCTCCGCTAAATCGCGTGTCAACTCAATATGTTGTTTTTGATCTTCACCAACAGGAACGATGTCTGTCGAGTAAAGTAAAATGTCCGCTGCCATAAGTGGTGGGTACGTTAACAATCCGGCGCTGACCGCTTCTTTTCCTGCTGATTTATCTTTAAATTGCGTCATGCGCTCCAATTCGCCGATGTAGGCGATGCATTGTAAAATCCAACCTGCTTGCGCATGCGCAGGAACTTCTGACTGGATAAATAACGTTGATTTGTTCGGATCAATGCCGACCGCTAAATAAAATGCAGCTAAACTGCGAATGTTTTTCCGAAGCGCCAGCCGATCTTGCGGGACGGTAATCGCATGTTGATCAACGATACAAAAGTAGCAGTTGTAGTCGTGTTGCAGTTCAACAAATTGTTTCATCGCCCCGATATAGTTGCCGAGCGTAATGACGCCGCTCGGCTGAATGCCAGAAAAAATCGTCTTCATCGAATCACTCCTTTTTTTATTTTTCCAAATAAAAAAGGTTCTATCATCTGTAGGGACGATAGAACCGTGGTGCCACCCTAGTTATTGTCATGTCGACAATCACTTTGCCCATGCTTTACGCATGGCGCCTTTGTAACGGAAGGCAACCGTCCAAACCTACTTTCGTTTCAGCTTGAATGCTCGAAAGCCCATTCCATATAACTAGCGGCTTGTTCGCACCGTCCACAAGCTCTCTGAACGCCTCGTTATATGTACTATTCTTTGTCATCGCATCGGTTTTTTAAAACATTATATGGTGTTCGTTTTTTTATGTCAATAGACGTATGACAAAATGAGCGTCATGAACGTTACGAGTAGCCCAGCGAAAAAAAAGGGAGCACCCCACTGCGTTTTTGTTTCATCATCATGTTCGTCTTGGGCATAATAACGCTCGACAGGTGAGCGAAACAACCGCTTAAAACTCGCGATCGTTACATCGAAAAATCCTCGTTCATAAATGAACCGTAAGCCACCGATGATGATGAGCGGTTGAGCGAGGAGAAACGAAACGTTAATAAAAGTAAGCCATCTATGTGCAGAAAAAAGTGCAACTGTTAGCGCAATAAAAAAGACGAGAACGCTTGTCACAACTAGTTTTTTCACAACTTATCCACCTTTCGTGCTTAATCGCTGTGAAGTATTATACTAAAAAAAGTGTAAATTTTCTATTTACAAATGAGAATAAAACGAATAAAATAGTCCTCAAGTTGATTTTATCATACTTGTAAAAAAGCCTTACATTCGTTTAAGATGTTAGAAAATTTAAAAAAAGTTTTTGAAAAATCTTTTCAAGTATACTAATTCATTATATAATATCCTCGTGTTTCAAATCTTCTGATAAATCAGAAGATGGAAATAAAATCTAAAAAAATAAAAAAATGAGGGGGAAACTCGCATGAAGAAAAAGTTATCCATCTTTTTCGCTCTTCTTCTTGTTGCTTCCATGGTGCTAGCAGCATGTGGCGGCAACAACGCGGAAGAACCGAAACCTTCAGATGAAGGAAAACAAGAAACACCAGCAAAAGAGCAAGTATTGAACTTGTTAGAAAGTTCGGAAATTCCTTCACTAGACACTACGTTAGCAACTGATTCCGTATCATTCCGCGTCATGAACAACGTATTTGAAGGGTTATATCGTTTAGACCAAAACAACGAGCCAACGCCAGGAATGGCTGAAAGCTATGAAGTAAGCGAAGATGGAAAAGTGTACACATTCAAACTTCGCGATGCGAAATGGTCAAATGGCGAGCCTGTAACAGCAAACGATTTCGTATTTGCATGGAGAAAAGCGCTTGATCCAAATACAGGTGCTGAGTATGCATACATTATGTACGACATTAAAAACGCTGAAGAAGTAAACACAGGAAAAGTGCCTGTTGACCAATTAGGCGTAAAAGCAATTGACGAAAAAACGTTACAAGTTGAATTGAAAAACCCAATTCCTTATTTCTTAAGCTTATTAGCGTTCCCTACATTCTATCCACAAAATGAAAAGTATGTGAAAGAGCAAGGGGACAAATACGGTCTTGAAGCAAACACAACAATTTACAACGGTCCGTTCGTATTAAGCGAGTGGAAACATGAGCAAAGCTTCCAATTAAAGAAAAACGAGCAATATTGGGATGCACAAACTGTAAAACTTGAAACAATTAACTTCAACATCGTAAAAGATGTAGCGACAGGTGTAAACTTGTATGAAACAAACAAAGCTGACCGCGTCGGTTTAAGCGCAGAGTTTGTTGACAAATATAGCAGCGACAAAAACTTTAAAACAAAAACTGAACCAGTGTTATTCTACATTCGTATGAACCAAAAGAATGAAGTGTTGAAAAACGTAAATGCTCGCAAAGCGATTGCGATGGGCTTCGATAAAGAAGCGATGGTTGCGACGATTTTAAATAACGGTTCTAAAGCAGCGAACTACCTCGTTCCAGAAGGATTCGTTAAAGGTCCGAACGGAAAAGACTTCCGTGAAGAAAATGGCGATTTATTAACGTTTAATGCAGAAGAAGCGAAAAAATATTGGGAACAAGCGAAAAAAGAGCTTGGCAAAGACAAAGTTACGCTTGAATTGTTAAACTACGACAGTGAAAGTGCGAAGAAAATCGGTGAATTTTTGAAAGAGCAACTTGAGACAAACTTACCAGGTTTAACAATTAACATTAAACAACAACCATTTAAACAAAAGCTTGATCTTGAAAGCAAAATGCAATATGAGCTTTCATTTACAGGTTGGGGTCCAGACTATAAAGACGCAATGACATTCATCGATTTGTTTGTCACAAACGGTGCTCATAACCAAACAGGTTGGTCAAATGCGGAGTATGACAAACTTGTAAAAGATGCGAAAACAACGCTTCTTTCTGACTTGCAAGCTCGTTGGGATGCGATGGTAAAAGCTGAGAAAATCTTGTTAGACGAGGCAGTTATCGCGCCAATGTACCAACGTGGTTCAGCGTACTTAGAGCGTGAATACGTGAAAGGTATCGTTGATCATCCATTCGGTCCAGACAATAGCTATAAGTGGGCTTATATCGAGTAATCGAAAAAGAAAGGAGAGTATATGTGCGAAAGCATATACTCTCCTTTTGCCTGCTAATCAGTAAAATTTCAAAAAGTTTTTAATTTTTAAGGAGGTGTGCGATATGGCACGATATACGTTGCAACGTCTTATTTATATGATTATTACGCTATTTATCATTGCAACAGCCACGTTCTTTTTAATGAAGCTTCTCCCAGGCTCCCCCCTCCAAAATCAAGAGAAGCTATCACCAGAACAACAAAAAATCATTTTAGAAAAGTATGGTCTAAATGATCCAGTTCCTGTGCAATACGTTCGTTATTTAGGCAATTTAGTAAAAGGTGATTTAGGAGTTTCCTTCCAATATGATAACCGCCCAGTCACACAGCTTATTGGTGATCGCATTGGGCCATCGGCACAACTCGGTTTTCAAGCGCTCGTATTCGGGACAATTGTTGGTATTTTGCTCGGTGTGATCGCTGCTGTTCGTCATAATACAGCGGTTGACTATGGAGCAACGGTGTTAGCTGTTTTAGGTATTTCCATTCCATCATTTGTATTCGGTGGATTGTTGCAATATTACATCGGTGTAAAATTAAAATTACTTCCTGTTGCGTTTTGGGATGGTTTTGAGTACACGATCATGCCAACGCTAGCGTTATCCGTATTCGTTATCGCGAGCATCGCGCGCTTTATGCGTACAGAAATGTTAGAAGTGCTCGGTTCGGACTATATTTTAACAGCGCGTGCAAAAGGAATTAGCGGCTTTGGCGTCATTTTTAAACACGGATTGCGAAATGCAATGATTCCGATTATTACAATTCTTGGTCCGATGGCTGTTAACTTAATGACAGGAACACTTGTCATTGAGCAAATTTTTGCTGTCCCTGGTTTAGGGGAACAGTTCGTTCGTTCCATTAACTTAAATGACTATCCGGTCATTATGGGAACGACTATTTTCTATAGTGCGTTATTTATTTTTGTTATTTTTATTGTGGACGTGCTTTACGGCTTAATTGATCCGCGAATTCGTTTGGCGGGAGGGAAAAAATAATGACAGAAAAGCAACTATCTCCTGAGTTGTTTGAGCTAGCGACAGAGCGTCAAGGTGATATGGAAAAAATTAATCGTCCAAGCTTAACGTTTTTACAAGACGCTTGGCTTCGATTAAGAAAAAATAAAGGTGCTGTTTTCGGACTAATCATGATTATTGTCATTACGTTGATGGCTATTTTTGCACCGATCATGAGCGATCGTACGTACAAACAACAAAATTTAAGTCATGCGAAATTACCACCGCGTATCCCGGTGTTAGAACATATTGATTGGCTTCCGTTTAACGGAAAAGATATGAACGGCATTAACGTATATGAAAAGCGTGGTATAAAAGAGTACTATTGGTTTGGAACCGATGACCTCGGTCGCGATTTATGGACACGTACGTGGTATGGTGCCCGTATTTCGTTATATATCGGGGTGTTAGCTGCAACCATTGACTTGTTAATTGGAATTATTTACGGTGGTATTTCCGGTTTTTACGGTGGGCGCGTCGACAATGTGATGCAGCGTATTATTGAAGTATTAGTCGGTATCCCGAACTTAATTGTCGTTATTTTATTTATTCTCGTATTTGAGCCGGGAATTATTTCAATAACGATGGCGATGGTTATTACAGGTTGGGTGACGATGGCGCGTATTGTGCGCGGACAAATTTTAAAGTTAAAAAATATGGAATACGTATTAGCGGCACGTACGCTCGGAGCGTCAGATGCACGCATTATCGGCAAACATTTGCTTCCGAACGTCGTTGGTCCAATTATTATTACGACGATGTTTACAATTCCGAGCGCCATTTTCACAGAAGCGTTTTTAAGCTTTATTGGACTTGGTATTCGTCCACCAGAAGCATCGCTCGGTTCACTTGTTAACGACGGTTATAAGTCAATTCAAACATATCCACACTTAATGATGATTCCAGCGTTTGTTATTAGCTTGCTCATTTTAAGCTTTAACTTATTAGCAGACGGATTGCGCGATGCGCTTGATCCAAAAATGCGTAAATAGAGGAGGTGGAACAATGGAAAAAGTGCTCGAAGTAAAAGATTTGCACATTTCGTTTGATGTGTACGGTGGAGAAGTACAAGCTGTACGAGGTGTATCGTTTGATTTGTACAAAGGAGAGACGTTGGCGATTGTTGGGGAGTCCGGATCAGGAAAATCGGTGACATCAAAAGCGCTCATGCGCCTTCTTCCAATGCCGCCAGCAAAAATTAAGCAAGGACAAATTTTATTAGAAGGTCGCGATTTGACGAAACTATCGGAAAAAGAAATGCAACGTGTGCGCGGTGCGGAAATCTCGATGATTTTCCAAGATCCGATGACCGCGTTAAATCCGACGATGACGATCGGAAAACAAATTACAGAAGTATTGTTAAAACATCAACAAATGACAAAAGCGGAGGCGAAAGCGCGCGCCATTGAATTGCTTGATCTTGTCGGCATTAAAGAGCCAGCGCTTCGCTTTAAACAATATCCGCATCAATTATCAGGCGGTATGCGCCAACGTGTCGTTATTGCAATTGCGCTTGCATGCAATCCGAAAGTGCTCATTGCCGATGAGCCAACGACAGCGCTGGACGTGACGATTCAAGCGCAAATTTTAGAACTCATTAAAGACATTCAAAAAAAGACAGGCGCATCGATTATATTCATTACACATGATTTAGGTGTAGTTGCTAACGTGGCGGATCGTGTGGCGGTCATGTATGCAGGAAAAATTGTTGAAAAAGGAACGGTCGATGAAATTTTCTACAATCCGAAACATCCGTATACGTGGGGGCTACTTGCGTCGATGCCAAGCTTAGAGCACGGAGATGAAGAATTGTACTCCATTCCAGGAACGCCACCAGACTTATTAAATCCGCCAAAAGGCGATGCGTTCGCGCCTCGTAATGCGTACGCGTTAAAAATTGACTATGAAATGGAGCCGCCAATGTTCCAAGTATCAGACACGCACTATGCAGCGACGTGGTTGCTTCACCCGAACGCACCGAAAGTTGAACCTCCGAAAGTCGTTCGTGAGCGAATGAAAAAGTTCGAATCATTAACGAAGGATCGAGGAGGGAAATGACGATGAACAAACTTGTCGAAGTGAAAAACTTAAAACAATATTTTAAAGTCGGCAAAGGTCAAGTTGTAAAGGCTGTTGACGATGTGACGTTCGATATTTATAAAGGTGAAACGCTCGGTCTCGTAGGGGAATCAGGATGTGGAAAGTCAACGACAGGCCGTACAATTATCGGGCTATATGAAGCAACAGGCGGCGAAGTGTTGTTTAACGGGAAAAGTGTGCATCGGAAAAAGTCAGCGAAAGAAGCGAAAGAGTTAAAGCGAAAAATGCAAATGATTTTCCAAGACCCGTATGCGTCATTAAACCCGCGTATGACGGTTGCGGACATTATTGCGGAAGGAATCGATATTCACGGATTGGCGAAGTCGAAAGAAGAGCGCATGAATCGCGTATATGAATTGCTTGAGACGGTCGGTTTAAACCGCGACCATGCGAACCGTTATCCGCATGAGTTTTCCGGCGGTCAGCGCCAACGAATCGGCATTGCGCGCGCGCTCGCTGTTGAGCCGGAGTTTATTATCGCGGACGAGCCAATCTCGGCGTTAGACGTATCGATTCAAGCGCAAGTCGTCAACTTAATGAAAAAGCTGCAGCGTGAAAAAGGGTTAACGTATTTATTTATCGCGCACGACTTGTCGATGGTGAAATACATTAGCGATCGCATCGGTGTTATGTATTTCGGAAAAATGGTTGAGCTTGCCGATGCAGAAGAACTGTATCGCAATCCGATTCATCCGTATACAAAATCGCTCCTTTCTGCGATTCCACATCCAGATCCAGAAACAGAGCGGACACGAAAACGGATTATTTACGACCCGACACAACATAACTATAAAGAAGGCGAAGATGTGCGCATGCGCGAAATTACGCCAGGCCATTTCGTTTACTGCTCTGAAGCAGAGTACGAAACATATAAGGCGATGTACAGCTAATCTCTCGGCTTTCGAGAGATTAGCTTTTTTCGTTTGATGCACTAAAGTATTATACAATATTTCGATTTATTCGACTATTTCGTTTTTAAAAAAAGCTCCGAGATTATCTCGAAGCTTTTTTGCCGCCGACCATTTTCCATCCTGTTTGCACATGTTCGCTCATCGCTGTATGTAGCCGCTTTTTTCGTCCGCCAAATACGTTTTCCCCGATGCTGTTTAAAATGACGCCCATGAGCGCAGTTATTCCAATCACTAAAATAGCGACAATCGTAAAGTCAATAAAAAATTGCGCCATTGTCACTTCCCCCTTTGTTTGCCATCTGTACTTTTATTGTAGAGAAAATTGCAAATGAACGCAACGAAAAATGAAACCATTTTTATCGGACAACCGTATAATATGTTGGGTAAAATTGAAAAAAGGTGTATCTTTCTAAACTTTTTTGTTATATAATGTACGTTGTAGAGTTTTTTAAATTTATTTTAAAATAAGATGTGTTTTAATACAGAAGCTAGCAAAGCAACCCATGTTTAAGGGAGTGATTGATATATGGTGATCGTGTATTCATCGCCGAGTTGTACGTCTTGCCGAAAAGCAAAAGCGTGGTTAGAAGAGCATAACATTCCGTATAAAGAGCGCAATATTTTCGCTGAACCGTTAACAATTGAAGAAATTAAAGGCATTTTGCGCATGACCGAAAACGGGACAGACGAAATTATTTCGACGAGATCAAAAATTTTTCAAAAGCTAAATATTCAAGTCGATTCATTGCCGCTACAAGATTTATATGAAATTATTCGCCAACATCCAGGGCTTTTGCGCCGTCCGATTATCATGGACGAGAAGCGCCTGCAAGTTGGTTACAACGAAGATGAAATTCGCCGCTTTTTACCGAGAAAAGTGCGGACGTATCAATTGCGTCAGGCACAACAGCTCGTCAACAGTAAAGGCTTAGCATAAACGCTAAGCCTTTTTACAATAGCGGCGAAAGGAGGCGAGCAGTCGACTCGGCGAGCCGCATCCAAAGCGGTCGGCATTTGAATTGATTGATATCAATTTTTGATGAATGCTCGAAGTCGTTTATAAAATCATCGACTAACGTTTGCACGCTCGGTGTTTGATATAAAAACGCATTCACTTCAAAGTTCAAATGGAAGCTGCGCATATCCATATTCGCTGTGCCGATCGACGCGAGTTCGCCGTCAACAACGATAATTTTGCTGTGCATAAATCCTTTTTCGTATTCATAAATGGTCGCTCCCGCTTCTAGCAGTTCAGGGAAATACGAGCGAGAAGCGTAAAAAACGATTTTTTTATCAGGGCGCTTCGGAACAAGAAGCCGCACATCAATTCCGCTTAATGCCGCTACTTTTAACGCCGTCAAAATATCTTCATCTGGAATGAAGTATGGGGAGGCGATCCAAATGGAGCGCTGTGCTGATGTAATCATCGCAAAAAATAAATGTTTCAGCACTTCCCATTTCGTATCTGGTCCGCCTGCTACAAGTTGAACGCCACCAAGATGATGACCATGCACTGTAGGCGCATGTAAATAGTTCATCGTCAACAACGATTGCCCAGTCATGTAATACCAATCTTGCAAGAAGATGAGCTGCAACGTGCGAACCGCTTCTCCGTAAACGAGTAAATGCGTATCGCGCCAAAACCCGAAATATTCGTTTTTTCCTAAATATTCGTCCCCGATATTTAAGCCGCCGACAAAGCCGACTTTTCCATCAATGACGATAATTTTTCGATGGTTGCGGAAGTTAATTTTATTGTTTAAAAACGGCAAGCGCACAGGGGAGAAAGGGATGATATCGACGCCAGCTTCACGCATCTCCTGTATGTACGTTTTCGATAGCTGCCAGCTTCCGACCGCATCATATAAAAAGCGGACGTGTACCCCTTTTTTCGCCTTGTTCATTAATATTTGTTTTAAGCGCTGACCGATGTCGTCATCGCGGACAATATAATATTCAAGATGAATATGATGTTCTGCTTTTTCCAATTCGGCAAAAATAGCGGCAAACGTTTCTTCTCCGTTCGTTAAGACGCGCGTTTGCGTAGCGGTTGAAATCGTCTCTTTCGTCAGCCGTTTCGCAAGCTGCAACAACGGCTGTTGGTGAGGCTTCATATATAGCTTTCGGTCGTGATGTCGATTCGTTTCCATTTTGCGAAACGTTTGTTCATCGAGCAACGCTTTTTTTCGAAATAGCCGCTTTTTCCGATAGTTTTGACCGAACAACAAATAAAAAATGAAGCCGATGAGAGGAAAGCTGCCAAATACAACGAGCCATGTGAGCGTCTTCGACGGATGACGGTTTTCTAAAAAGATGACAAACGAAATGAAAATGACCGACAAGGTGACGAATAAGCTGAACGTTCCGAGCAGCCAGCCTTCCCAATGATCTTTTGTCACAGCTAATATCCCGATGAAAGCAAGCAAAAAGATTGCAACTTTTAAGGCGTTTCTCATTTGTCATTCACCTAACCCTTGCGAAAAAAAGCCGATTTCAATTGATTGAAATCGGCGTATTAGTTTGGAAAATGTTTAGCGATAATCGTTAGCGCCTGTTCGGCAATAATCGTTTTTCCGTATTCTTCGAGACGATGAATCGTCATTTGGGAATCTTGCCCGTATTCAAGCAATATGCTTAGCATATTATCAATGTCGTGGTCATGATCATCTTCCGTAAATTCGACGTATAAATAATATTTGTTTTCTAGCGCGAATAGCCGGTTGTTTAACGTTGAAAAATCGCGACGATGCGCTAACGAGATGACGTCCTCGATCGTTTTAAAGCGAATGACGAACTGAAGTGGATTTTCGGGCGCTGTCGATGCGGCTTTAATCATGTTAAAATGTTGGTCTAATATTTGCTCGATTTTTTCATCGACAGGCAAGTCTTTAAACCGTTCATCGAGAATAGGCAATTCGAGCTTTGTTCCGTCTTTTGAAATTTGCGCTTTCGTAACAAATACTTCTATCCCTTTTTCCACTGCATGCACTTGAATCCAAAGCGGACCTTCTAAATAAAGTTCCACTTCTTGATGAATTTCATCCATCATCTCCCAAAATAATTCTTCGCTTCGCTCGCGATTAAACCAAATTTCTTCGCGATCAAATCCGCGCTCTTCAATGTCGCCATATGATATATATAGCTTTAACGTATATTCATTGATGCGTTCGATTTCCATATTCTTCAACTCCCTTCTACAATGATCCAATCAGGAAGGGAATGTATCCCCGAGCGTTCGCCCATCCTCCTACATCTTGTACTTCTATTGTATGACAAAATGCGAAAGAAGGGAAATAAAAAACGCCTAATTCAATAAATTTAGTTGTTCCCCTATTTTTGTTTTCTTTGCAGGAGAAAAGGAACATTTGGTGAAAAAAATGTAGGAGAAAGGGGAGATCACATGTTTATTGCGTTATTCGAAAATGGAGAAGTATGTTCGCTATTGGACGGCTGGACGGTCGAGCAGCTCCAACGATGGCGTGAGACGAAGTCGTTTATTTGTCCCGTTTGTTTTGGGCGCGTGCAATTGAAAATTGGAAAAAAACGAATGCCGCATTTTGCCCACGAAACGAGATGCGTCATTGAAACGGAGCGGGAAACTACTGCACATTTACAAGGAAAACAACAGCTGTACGAATGGGTGAAAGGCGGACCGTTGAAAGCGGAAGTAGAAAAATATTTGCCGCATATTCAACAGCGTCCAGATGTGTTTGTATCGTATAAGGAAAAGATGTATGCGCTCGAATATCAATGTTCACTCATCCCGATGTCGTTATTTATGAAACGAACGAAAGCGTATATGTGTGCAAACATCGTTCCGGTTTGGATTCTTCACCGATCCTACCTTCAGCGCCGCGGTTTGCTGTTTCAGTTATCTTCTTTTTCATGGCTTTTTTTCAATGACAATGGGACGATCACGTTTTATTGCCCGATCCGTAAACAATTTTCATTTCTTCATCATCTCATTCCGCTATCAGCAACGCTCGCATACGGCCAATGGACGACCGTTCCGCTTCATGCGATGTCATTTACTTTCCTTCACATGACGCCCCAACCACAAGCTGACACGCTTTTTTACGTTTGGAACATGAAAAAGAAGCAATGGCGGCTATCTCCTCTATATTACCGAACGAACCGTACATTTTGCCACATCGTGTACAATGCCCATATGATGCCGTCGTTGTTTCCACACGAGGCGGGCATTCCGCTTCGCCATTCGTATTGGTTTGAAACCCCTCCGTTTATTTGGCAGACGTATATGTTAATGGAGATGATGGCCGTTCCACTTCATGTGACGTTTTCGTTTCATCAATTATATGAACAATTGCAACGTTTCATTCGTCAAAATATCGTTCGCGTTCGCCAACTGCCGCTCGTGACAACAAGTCATTATTCCTATGCGCTCATGGACTATTTGCATGCGCTCGTGTCGCTCCGCTTTTTAAAAAAAGTTGGAAAAAGCTCGTTTCAACGCATTCGCTCATGGTCGCTGCCAAGCACGATCGAAGAAGCGATGAAGGGAGATGAAGACGTGTTGCGACGAATTGTAAGCAAAAAAGAGGATTTTTTTATAAAACGAGAATAATATATAAGTAAACATTTTTAAGGCAAGAGGTGAGAAATATGGCAAAAACATTGCCGACACGCAAAGACGTTCCCGTACAGTATACGTGGCGTTTAGAAGATATTTTCGCAACAGATGAACAGTGGGAAGAGGAGTTTCAAGCGATTGCAGCGCTTCTTCCGAAATTTTCGGAATATAAAGGTAGGCTTGGAGAGAGCGCGCAAACGTTATATGAAGCGTTACAATATCGCGACCATGTGTTCATGCGACTAGGAAAATTATATGCGTACGCACATATGCGCCATGATGAAGATACGGCCAATTCGTTTTATCAAGCGTTTGAAACGAGAGCGGAAAGTTTGTATGCTGAAGCAGGCAATGTGATGGCGTTTATCGTGCCGGAAATTTTAGCGTTAGATGAAGACGTGTTGCGCACGTTTTTACAACAATATGAACCGCTCCGGTTGTATGAACATGAGTTAGATGAAATGAATCGTCAACGTCCGCACGTGTTATCGGAAAAAGAGGAGGCGTTGCTTGCGCAAGCAGCGGATGTCATGAACGCGTCGAGCAATACGTTTGGGGCGCTAAACAATGCCGATTTGCGTTTTCCGACGATTCAAGATGAGAACGGGGAAGAAGTGGAAGTTACGCACGGTCGTTACATTCGTTTTCTTGAAAGCGAAGATCGCCGCGTCCGTCACGATGCGTTTAAAGCGGTATACGATACATATCGTAAATATGAAAATACGTTCGCTAGCACGTTAAACGGGGCGGTGAAGCGCAACAACTTTTTTGCGCGCGTTCGCAACTATCGTTCAGCGCGCGAGGCGGCATTAAGTAAAAACCAAATTCCTGAAACGGTGTACGATAACTTAATTGAAACGATTCACCGATATTTGCCGCTTTTACATCGTTATGTTCATTTGCGCAAGCGCGTCCTCGGATTAGATGAGTTACATATGTACGATTTATATACGCCGCTTGTGAAACAAGTCGATATGAAAGTGACGTATGAAGAAGCGAAAGAGTTATTATTAAAAGGGCTCGCTCCGCTTGGCGAACAATATATTGCGATCGTGAAAGAAGGATTTGACAATCGTTGGGTCGATGTGCATGAAACGCGCGGCAAACGAAGTGGCGCATACTCGTCTGGTTCGTACGGCACGAATCCGTACATTTTAATGAACTGGCAAGATAATGTCAATAACTTATTTACGCTTGCGCACGAGTTTGGCCATTCGGTGCATAGCTATTATACGCGCAAATATCAACCGTATCCGTACGGAAACTATTCGATTTTCGTAGCGGAAGTGGCGTCAACGTGCAATGAGGCGCTATTGAACGACTATTTATTAAAAACGATCGATGATGAGAAAAAACGGTTGTATTTATTAAATCATTATTTAGAGACGTTCCGCGGCACCGTCTTCCGCCAGACGATGTTTGCGGAGTTTGAACATATGATTCACCAAATGGTACAAAACGGTGAGGCCTTGACAGCGCAAGTGTTGACGGAAAAATATTACGAGCTAAACAAAACGTACTTTGGAGATGGTGTCGTCATCGACGAAGAAATCGGATTAGAATGGGCGCGCATTCCGCATTTTTATTACAATTATTACGTGTACCAATATGCGACAGGTTTTAGCGCGGCAACAGCGTTAAGTAAACAAATTTTAGAAGAAGGCGAGCGAGCAGTTGGGCGATATATTGAATTTTTAAAAGCTGGAAGCTCGGACTATCCGATTGAAGTGTTGAAAAAAGCGGGAGTCGACATGACGTCTCCACATCCAATTGAACAAGCTTGCCACGTGTTTGAACAAAAACTGCAAGAACTTGAACAGCTATTATAAAAGCTATCTAAATACGTCAAAACAAAAACCGAAAGAATGTTGTACATACAGCGTTCTTTCGGTTTTTACGTTTCGTCTTTTTCAATGAAATCCGCGAAAGCGGTGGCGGTTGTTAAGATACGTAAAAAACGAAAGGAGAGAAAGAAATAAAAACGGAGTTGAGATGAGCAGCGGAAATAAGCGCATTAATGCAAAAAAATGAATGATCCATGCGACGATGATCCAGACGATATGCAACGCGAACATGCTGATCCCCCCTTACTTATTCATAATAAGCAAGCGCGAAAATAATTATGACAAATGTGTGAACAAATAAACAAAACACTTGTCAAGACATAAAAGAGTTTGTTAATATATAAACGTGAAGTGAATCACAATCAAACAAACTTATACCCCTTTGTTTGACCGTGAGAAATTTCTCCCATCCCCTTTGTTGTCTTTATGACAAAGAAAAAGGACCCGGCATTTAGCCGAGTCCTTTTTCTTTGTCAACCCACTTCCAAAACGGGCCGACTTTTTCTACTTTTCGTTTCAGGCGCAACTTTTTTAACTCGCATTCTGCTTTACCATGCGGCATGTTGTACACCATCGCAATGTCATCCGTTGTGACGAATTGGGCATGATGCAAAAACTGTTCCATCGGTGGAAGCGGAGACGGTTGAGGATGAAATCCGAGCATTTCATGGATTAAATCGACGTATACATCGTACGGATAACAGCCTGAAATTTTAATGCCTTCCTCTTCAATGTTTTCATTAAAAAAGACGAGCGTTGGAACTTCGCGAACGTCCATTTCCGCACTAATTTTTAAATCGCATTGAAACGCCTTGACCGCACTCGGTGAAGATAAGTCTTTTATAAATTCTTGTACGTCTAAGCCGGCGTCAATCGCGCATTGAATGAGCGTACCTGTGTTTGTGATCGTTTTCCCTTGAAGAAATACAATTTCTTGCAGTTGTCGTAAAAAGCGAATGCTCGCTTGCCTTCCTTGCAGTTCTGCTGCCTTGACGGCAAGCGAGGCGACGTATGGAATCGGCAATGGTGATTGCAGGGAAATGCGATCGTCACAGGCGATGCCGATGCGCGTCGCATGCCGGTCAATTCGTTTATAATTCGCGCCGTTCAGTCTATCTAGCTGTCCTGTTAATACGTGGCGCAACGTAAAATATTGCCCGTATTCGATCCACAGTTTTTTCAACACAGGTTCAAGCGCCCAACAGTCCGGGCAAAGAGGATCGACAAATAAGTAAATTTCTAATTGTTTTTGCTTTGTCGTTCCTTTTTGCGTAGCGACTACTTTTTCATTCACCGTCATGCTCCTTTCGCTCGTCTTCTGGCGTATTAATCATATGTTGGGCAGTTAAAATAAGCCGTTGATACAATTCATCTCGCACCGGCCCTTGCAAGCCGACCGCGTCCATCGCTTCGTGCATGCAAGCAAGCCACGCTTTTGCGCGCGTTGGCGTAATCGGAAATGGCAAGTGGCGAGCGCGCAACATCGGATGTCCGTGTTCAGCTGTATAAAGCGGAGGCCCGCCTAAATATTGCGTTAAAAATTGTTTTTGTTTTCGCGCTGTTTCTGTTAAGTCTGTCGGGAAAATAGGCGCTAAGTCGGGATGTTTCGCCACTCGTTCGTAAAAGGCATCAACGAGTTTTGAGACAACTTGTTCGCCTCCAAGCGCTTCGTAAGGGGATTGAAACATATCGAAAACTCCTTTGCCGAAATATATCAATATTGTAACAACGACTTTCTTTCATCTCAAACGATGCGACTTGCGGAGTAATATGTTTGCATGACTTTTTTGACGTAGCTCATCGTTTCACGAAAAGGCGGAATGCCGCCGTACTTATCGACGTTGCCCGACCCTGCGTTATATGCTGCAAGGGCAAGCGCAACGTTGCCGTCATAACGGTCAAGAAGTTGGCGTATATATTTCGTGCCCCCTTCAATGTTTTGCTGCGGGTCAAACGCATCAGTTACGCCTAACATGCGTGCCGTGCTCGGCATTAACTGCATGAGCCCCATCGCACCAGCCCGGCTTTTTGCTTGTGGATGAAAGTTTGATTCATGGCGAATGATCGCATAAACGAGATTCGGATCGACATCGTATTTTGTTGCCGCCTCGTCAATCCATTGATGAATCGCCTGTTTTTGAAGCGGCTTTTCTTCGTATGTCGGCGCTTTCGTTTCAGCGCTTGTCATCATTGGAAGTGATGGACGTATCGTTTCTGTTTCTCCGTCTGTTTCGGTTGTTAACAACTCGCGAAAAAGATCGTGAAACGATGTCGTTGGCGCTTCTTTTTTTCCTTGTAAATGTTGCAACGCTTGTAGCTCTAAAAGCAATTTAATTTGTTGCACGTTCATGACGATCGCTCCGTTTCGTATTTTGCTTCGTAAAATCGTTCAATTTTATTTTTCGTTTGCCGCTTTGGAATATGAAACGACTGTAATAGCTCCATAAATGTGTTTTCGCCTTGTACGCGATCATTTGCTTCATATTCGATTTCATAGTCAGACACGTTCATATATTCACTGTAATCGAACACGAGCGTGCCGGTTTTGTACGCCCGTTCGACGCGGTGAGTAGTGAGTGCGCCAAAGCAAACGACAGCTGCCGGGTCAATGTGAAGCGATTGTAGCGTGCGCGCCATATCGCCCGCAAGCGGTTGCTCTCCTGCAATAAGCGACGTCGCCATTTGTGCGGTGAGAGGCTCGTGCGTCTCTAATAACCCGTCTTCATGTGGTTGTTTTAATGTTAATGTATATGTCCCATTTTTAAAACGAATGCGTAATGCGCTTTTTTGTTGTTTTAATTGAAAGTCGGGCGTATCAAAATAATAATTTTGTTGCACGCTCCATTCTTCATCGCGCACGCAAAATGCGTTCGTTAAGCGGGAAAATTCTTCAGCCGTCAACACGTTTTTAAATTCAATTTCTAATTCCCGTTTCATCTTTCTTTTTGCTCCCTTGCGTCATGTCTATCTTTTATTATCGACATATATGCGAAAAAGTGCAACTAGTGAACATCGTTAGGCGAAATGTGGTAAAATAAAGGCGGACATCATAGATGATGGAGGAAAGGAAATGAAAATATATGTACATGCAGCAGAAAGACAAGAACGCGGTTGGATGATGATGTGCGATGCGTCGCTTCAAAGTCTTCAGCCGAGACAGCATATGCTTGTTGATTCAGACGAATGTGCGTTCATATACATATTAGAAGCAGAAGATGCGTTCGTTTATGTCGTCATGCCAAAAAATGTTTGGGGGGCGCTGAAAGAGGTGCTCGCGACAAAAGAGCCCGTATTTCTTGCCGGGAGCGATACGACGATCGCATTAGATGGAATTCATGAAGAAATGGCATATTTAATTGAAAACATTAAAGGAAATGCAAACTACGGCGACGAAATGGAACAGGCGGTAACGGCATTTTTCGCATAAGTAGGTGGTTGAATGGAGAAACATTGGGAGTTTTTTTTAGCACCGTATAAACAGGCGGTGGAAGAGCTGAAAGTAAAGCTAAAAGGGATGCGCGCCCAATTTGAAATGCAAGGTGTTCATTCCCCGATCGAGTTTGTGACAGGAAGAGTGAAACCGATCGCTAGCATTTTAGATAAAGCGCAAAAGAAAAATATTCCACTCGATCAACTTGAACAACAAATGCAAGATATTGCTGGTTTGCGCATGATGTGTCAATTTGTCGATGACATTAAGACGGTCGTTCAATTGCTTCGGCAGCGAAACGATTTTACGATCGTTGAAGAGCGCGATTACATTACGCAAAAAAAAGAGAGCGGGTATCGTTCGTACCATGTCGTCATTCGTTATCCGGTGCAAATGATTTACGGAGAAAAAAACATTTTAGTGGAAATTCAAATTCGAACGCTTGCGATGAATTTTTGGGCGACGATCGAACATTCTTTAAACTATAAGTATAGCGGGAATTTCCCAGAAGACATTAAACTGCGCTTACAGCGCGCAGCGGAAGCGGCGTATTTGCTTGATGAAGAAATGTCAAAAATTCGCTTTGAAATTCAAGAAGCGCAAGCGGTGTTTTCGCGCAAACAAGAGTTAAAAGAGAGCGAGGAGTGAAGGCGCGTGAAATTTGCGGTCATATCGAAAGGGGACGCGATATCAAACGAATGTATGCATAAAATTCGTACATATTTAACGGATTTTCGCTTAACGTATGACGAAGATCAGCCGGATATTGTCATCTCAGTTGGGGGGGATGGGACGCTTTTGTATGCGTTTCATCGTTATCGAAGCCGGCTCGAACAGACGGCGTTTGTCGGCGTGCATACAGGGCATTTAGGGTTTTATGCCGACTGGGTGCCCGCCGAAATAGAAAAGCTCGTTATCGCTATCGCCAAAACGCCGTATCAAGTGATCGAATATCCGCTTCTTGAAGTGACGATTCGCTACGTCGGTGGTGGGCGTGAAGTTAAATATTTAGCGCTCAATGAATGTACTGTAAAAAGTGTAAGCGGGACGCTCGTGATGGATGTCGAAATTCGCGGCGATTTATTTGAAACGTTTCGCGGGGATGGGCTATGCATTTCTACTCCTTCAGGAAGCACCGCATACAATAAGGCGCTCGGCGGTGCGATTTTACATCCATCGTTAGAGGCTATTCAAGTCGCGGAAATGGCGTCGATTAACAATCGCGTCTTCCGCACGATCGGCTCGCCGCTCGTTTTGCCGAAGCATCATACGTGCATGTTAAAGCCGGTCAACAACGTCGATTTTCAAATTACGATCGACCATTTATCGTTATTGCATAAAGATGTAAAATCGATTCAATGCCGGGTCGCTGATGAAAAAATTCGCTTTGCGCGCTTCCGTCCGTTTCCATTTTGGAAGCGTGTGCGCGAATCATTTATATGATTGGGCGTAAAACCCCTATGTCTTTAGGCTAGGGGATGTAAGCCCTAGTCGCCTTGTGTTTCAATGTATGGATGTATTTCATTGCTTTTTCAAGCCTTTACGGATCAGTTCATAAACTGCACCTGCAAAACTATAATACACTAGATGTATAATAAACATATACCTAAAGGAGGTGAAGTCAATGCTGGTCAACAAAGCATATAAATTTCGCATCTATCCAAATAAAGAACAAGAAATCCTGATTGCTAAAACTTTTGGTTGTAGTCGATTTGTGTTTAACCACTTTTTAGCAAAATGGAATGAAACCTATCAAGAAACAGGTAAAGGATTAACCTACAACGCTTGTTCTTCTCAATTGACGCAATTAAAAAAAGAATTCACTTGGTTAAAAGAAGTGGATAGCATTGCGCTTCAATCTTCACTCAAACATCTAGATGATGCGTACGATCGCTTTTTTAAAAAGCAAAACGACAAACCGCGTTTCAAGTCTAAAAAGAATCCTGTGCAATCCTATACGACTAAATACACAAATGGGAATATTGCTGTGCTAGATAAGCACATCAAGTTACCTAAACTTGGTCTTGTTCGTTTTGCAAAAAGTCGTGAAGTAGAAGGGCGCATCTTGTCTGCTACGATTAGACGAAATCCGAGCGGGAAATACTTTGTATCCATTTTGGTTGAAACTGACGTGCAAGCGTTGCCTAAAACGGGTTCAGCCGTTGGCATCGATGTTGGGTTGAAGGAATTCGCCGTTCTTTCTGATGGAACAAAATACGTCAACCCGAAATGGCTTCATAAGCTAGAAGAACAACTAGCAAAAGCACAGCGTATTCTTTCCAGACGAAAAAAAGGTGGCTCGAATTGGAATAAGCAACGAATAAAAGTTGCACGATTGCACGAAAAAATGACAAATGCACGACATGATTACTTGCACAAAATTTCCACCGAGATTGTCAAAAACCACGACATCATCGGGATGGAAGATTTGTCGGTAAGCCATATGCTAAAAAATCACAACCTTGCAAAAGCGATTCAAGAAGTATCTTGGTCAATGTTTAAAGCCATGATCGAATACAAAGCTAGATGGTATGGGAAACAAGTTGTCACCGTAGCAAAAAACTTTCCATCTAGCCAGCTTTGTTCGTGCTGTGGCTATCAAAACAAAGATGTGAAACATCTTGCTTTGCGTGAATGGGAATGTCCTGTGTGCCATACTCATCACGACCGAGATGTGAACGCAAGTATCAATATTAAAAACGAAGCGATTAGGCTTCTTAACCGCAGGAACTGTGGGGATCGCCTACTAAATAACCGAAAAAACTTTCGGTGTTCGTAGGAATCCGTTATGGCTTTAGCCTAGCGGTAGTTCAATCAGTAGAAAGGGATTCGTATGTTTCAACTTCGTTGGATTGTGACAAAGCAACAAGATGGAATGGCTGTAAGGGAATTTTTAAAAGAAAAGCATATTTCGAAAACAGCGTTGACAGACATTAAGTTTAAAGGGGGAAATATTGAAGTAAACGGTCAGCGCGTCACCGTTCGCTACGTGCTAAAAGAGGGGGATGAAGTGTGCGTATCGTTTCCGCCCGAGAAAAGAAGCGCCGACATGCTTCCAGAGCCGATTCCGCTTTCAATTGTGTATGAAGACGATGATGTTGTCGTCATCAATAAACCGCCCGGTATGTCAACGATTCCGTCCCGTGAACATCCGCGCGGCACGTTAGCGAACGCCCTGTTGTTTCATTACGAACAGCAAAACTTGCAAACGACTGTGCATGTCGTCACAAGATTAGACCGTGATACGTCCGGGCTTGTGCTTGTCGCCAAACATCGCCACGTGCATCATATATTGAGTGAACAACAAAAACAAGGGCGGGTAAAGCGTCGGTATGAAGCGATTTGCCACGGGTACGTCACCCCGTCTGTCGGGACGATTGATGCTCCTATTGGGAGAAAAAGCGACAGCATCATCGAACGGGAAGTGCGAGCGGATGGTCAGCGTGCGGTGACGCATTATGAAGTATTGCAATATAAAAACGATATGACGCACGTGTCGATTCAATTAGAAACGGGGCGGACGCATCAAATTCGCGTCCATTTTTCGTACATTGGCCATCCGCTCGTTGGCGATGATTTGTACGGCGGCTTGCGCAAGCGCATGCAAAGGCAAGCGTTGCATAGCTGTGAGCTGACGTTTGTTCATCCTTTTCTTGAAAAGACAATGACGTTTCACGCGCCGCTTCCAGACGATATGGCGAGCTTGCTTTAGTCAAATGAACGAAATTTTTCAGCGACATATGGCATCGTCGATGAAACAGAGACCGTTTCCATTTCTGGATAGCGAAGCGCTGTTAGCTGTCCGCCGAATACGCAGCCGGTGTCGATGTTGACGGTGTTGTTGAGCCAGCGCGGTTTTTTCACAGGTGTATGCCCATATACGATAAGCGCGTCGCCGCGGTAATGTTTTGCCCAATCGCGTCGAACGGGGGAGCCGTCTGAATGTTTTTCGCCTGTAATGTCGCCGTATAAAACGAACGTTTTTACTTTTTGATGGAATTTTCCGATGTAATCTGCGCGAATGCCAGCATGGGCAACGATTAGTTTTCCACCATCTAAGACGGCATAAAGGGGCGCTTGTTCGTACAGTGTCATAAACTGCGTACGAAGGCGCTCTTTCGTTTTCTCATCTGCTTGTTCCCACTCCGCTACCGTCGTTTCAAGCCCGTGCGTAATTTGTACGTTTCGACCGAGAAAAAAACGATATAGCTTGTCGCAGTGGTTGCCCGGAACGTACACCGCTTTATTTTGTTGAACGAGCGCAATGACGGTGTCAATCACTCGTAATGACTGCGGACCGCGATCGGCTAAATCGCCGACGAACGCAAGCTTTCGTCCGTTCGGATGAATCGGGACATCATTTTCCCATACGTAGCCAAGCTTTTTTGTTAATAACATGAATTCGTGAAAACAGCCGTGAATATCTCCGATAATGTCGTATATCATCTATTGATCTTCCCTTTTTTACTATTCATTATGTACAACAAATCCCCAGGGCAATACGCGCTGGGGACTACTCATTTTTTTGCCAAAAGATTTTTGGATCATATTCCGTAATTGTCATTTTATCGTTATAAATACTTACTTGAATAAGTCGATCATCCTTACTAAACATATAACGATTTTCACCAATCTTCTTTATCGCTTCTTCATCTTTCCAACCCTCATTCACAATTATCTGATAGAAAGGATGAGACGGTATTAAGTCAGGTGACATAGGCTCTTTTAATTGGAACATAGCTTGTTCGATAAAGACAGGATGTACCTTACTTTTATCGCTATCTATTTTTATAACTTTTGCTCCTTCAGGAATTGGAAATCCATTATACATAGGGATTTCTTTTTTATTGCATCCTATCAACAAACTTAACAAGATAAATAACAGTATACACTTCTTCAATGTTTTCTCCTCACTTTAAACTTCACTAATTAGAATACCAGTAATCATTTGTTTGAATAAAGTAATGTTTTGCTAATGAATTGACTGATTTCCAAGGGCGGTTATAGTCACTTGGAGTATGTTGAGCAGTCAAAGGTTCTCCGTTGCTATCATAATTCACTACAATAGAAAGGTGATCGAAATAACCATCGTTGTCAAAGTCATATCCAACAAAATTGTAGGTAAGTTGAGATTTGGAGATTGTTCATCGGAGTAGTCCATTTCATCTTCGAATTTGTAGTCAACTAATAAATATGAATCGTTTCTTTTGTTTTCGTTAAAAGAGAAAACAAACTCATGTGTTCTTGTCTCTAGCCATGGATGTTCCTCCATCTGTTTTTTATTTTTGTACTGGTAGTATTTAGCTACCTCCACACGTAAGCTCAATTTGATTGTGTCATTCATTTTATCTATTTGTATATCATCTACGTTTAAAATTTCTATTTTCTTGTAGGATGCACCTAGTTCGTTTATATAATTTTTATCTCTCGTTATAATATTTTCTAATCTTAATTGCGAATTAGTGTTTTTCAGTTGAAGTATTTCACTTTCTTCTTGTTGTTGAGAAATAAGAGAGTTGTATCTTTTTTCAATAACTTTTAAAGCTTCTTGAACAACTTTATTTTTCTCTTGCTCACTTATATTGTTATGGGCTAAAGTAGTAGAAAGAGGAAGAATGAAAAAGAAAAGCAAAACAGAGAGAGTTGAGATGAAAATATTTCTCATATAGAAACCTCCTTTTTTTCTGAAAGAAAATTTTATAAATCAAGAATAATTTTAACATGTAAGTAAAAATTATTTCAATAGGGATTATTTACCGTAATTATGGTAGTACGTCGTCTTATATGTGAGAGGAGACGAGATGTGAAAAACAATAGGGGAGGTGACAAAGTCTAAACCTCCCCTATTGTTCCGTTGAAAACATAAATTTTTGTGTGCGAGAACGGACGTTTAGGACGAGCCCAACCGCAAGCATGTATGTTGCGAGCGAGCTTCCACCGTAGCTGACGAACGGAAGCGGAAGTCCGGTAATTGGAAGCAACCCGATCGTCATGCCGACGTTTTGGAACACTTGGAACGTGATCATGCCGATGACACCGGCGCATAAATAGCTTCCGAACGGATCGTGGCACTCTAATGCGATTTGAATCATACGATAAATAAGCAAGAAAAAGAGGGAGACGACGAAGCTCGCTCCGATAAAGCCGAATTGTTCTCCGATAATGCTAAAAATAAAGTCGGTATGCGACTCTGGTAAATAGACGTCTAAGTTTTTATATCCTTTTCCATATAATTCCCCAGATCCGATCGCAAGTAGCGATTTAATAAGCTGAAACCCTTGATCGCTTGAATATTCGTATGGATTCAACCAGCCGTAAAAACGGTTTAATTGATATTGTTGAATTTTTAACACATCAGGGAAATATAAAAACGCCACGATAAAAGCTGTTGCCCCAAGTATAGCTACACCAGCAATTGACGCAATAATGCGCAAGCGAATACCTGAAACGAGAATGAGCGAGGCGGCAATCGCCATAAATACCATTGACATTCCCATATCTGGCTGACGGGCAAGTAAAAATAGCGGCGGCAGTAGCGCTAAGCCGATTTTTCCGAGCAACTTAAAGTCGTCTTGCACCGTTGGGTCGCTGTATTTTTCACGATGGTTGACGATCATGCGGCTAATGACGATAATCATAAAAATTTTCATTAGCTCAGAAGGTTGGAAGTTACCTCCGGGAAGGCTGTACCAACTCGTTGCCCCTTTAATCGTTAATGTACCCGGAACGTTTAATTCTAATCCGAGTAACAGGAGCATGCCAAAGCCATACAAATACCAAGCGATTTTAAACAGCCGGTCGTAATCGATAAGCATCGTCACCGCAATGACGATAGCACCGACGCCGTACCACATGAGCTGCTTTTGGGCAAAGTTAATATGTTGAAGTTTGACAGGAAGCGTCTCCCGCGCACTTTCGATAGCGACGGCGCTCACGATCGCGATTAAAAATAAAATAAACAATAAGTGATAATCTATTTTCGTTTGTACTGTTTTTTCGTTTTCCATTGCCGTTCCCCCTGTTTGGTGATGCACTATCATTTTACATGGTTGCTTGCAAGTTGGCAAAGATTCACGCATAATAAAAAAGCGACGTTTGTCGAAAGGAGGCAGAATTATATGGAACATATCGTACAAGCGCTGTACGACGAACAGATGGAACAATTTCGGCAGCACTTTTTAAAACTGCATCCGTATGATCAAGCTAAGTTTTACATTAAGCAAAGCCCAGAAGTAAGAAAGCGAATGTACGAATATTTATCGCCAGCTGAGATGGCAGAAATATTTGATCATCTCGACATTGAAGAAGAGGAATATAAAACATACTTATCTGAAATGGATCCGCTTTTTGTTGCGCAAATGCTAGGGCACATGTATGCGGATAACGCCGCGGATATATTGAGTGAACTTGATAAAAAAGAAGTGGCAAACTATTTAACGATTATGGATAATGAAGCTGCGAAAGATATTCAAGGGTTGCTTCATTATAAAGAATATACGGCCGGAAGCATTATGACAACGGAATATATCGCCATCCATGCCAATCAAACGGTGCGTTCGGCGATGCAAATTTTAAAAAAAGAAGCGGCGCATGCGGAAACGATTTATTACATTTATGTCGTCAATGAACAGCATCAGCTCGTTGGCGTGTTATCGTTGCGCGAGTTGTTGACGTCTGACGACGATGCGATGATTGCCGACATGATGAACGATCGCGTCGTTTCGGTGTTCGTCGACGAAGACCAAGAGGAAGTTGCTAGAAAAATGCAAAATTACAACTTTTTATCTCTTCCTGTCGTTGATGCAAACAATCATTTGCTCGGGATTATTACCGTTGATGATATCGTAGACGTTATTTCCGAAGAAGCGACAGACGACTATTCAAAGCTAGCAGGGGTTCCGGATGTCGACATTCAGTACAATCCGTTTGAAGCGGCGAAAAAGCGGTTGCCATGGCTCATTATTTTATTGTTTTTAGGCATGATGACGGCCAATTTAATTAGCCGTTTTGAAGATACGCTACAAAAAGTGGCGATTTTAGCCGTCTTTATTCCGCTCATTGCCGGTATGTCGGGAAATACAGGAACGCAGTCGTTAGCCGTTGCTGTGCGCCGTCTTGCGATGGGGGATTTAGAAAAAGAAGGAAAATGGAGCATGTTGGGACGCGAAGCATTGACAGGTTTGTTGATCGGCTTATCGTGCGGTCTCATTATTACCATCGTCGTGTACGTATGGAAGCAACAGTTTTTCTTAGGGGTTCTCGTCGGATTAGCTTTATTTGCGACGTTAACGGTCGCGACAGTCGCCGGGGCGCTTATTCCGCTTTTTATGCATAAATTGCGCATCGATCCAGCGGTCGCTTCTGGGCCGTTTATTACAACACTTAACGATTTAATTAGCATTCTTATTTATTTCGGCTTAGCGACAATGTTCATGGACTATTTATTATAAATTCCCTATTTCAAAGTAGGGAATTTTTTGTTATAATGATATTAATACTAGGTTCTAATAACAAATCATAAAAATAAGGGGATGAACGAATATGCAATTATCGTTACATGGGAAAACGTATGTCGTCATGGGTGTCGCAAATAAACGAAGCATCGCTTGGGGCATTGCGCGTGCGCTTCATGCAGCCGGGGCGCGATTAATTTTTACATATGCAGGCGAGCGTTTTGAAAATGAAGTGAAAAAATTAGTCGCGACGTTAGAAGATGACACAGCTCTTGTGTTACCGTGCGATGTGACGAAAGATGAAGAAATTGAAGCGTGCTTTGCGCAAATAAAAGAACAAGTAGGCGTCATTCACGGCATTGCGCATTGTATCGCGTTTGCGAATAAAGAGCATTTAGAAGGCGAATATATGAACGTGGATCGCGAAGGATTTTTGCTGGCGCACAACATTAGCGCATATTCATTAACAGCTGTGGCGAAAGCGGCGAAAGAGTTAATGACGGAAGGCGGAAGCATCGTCACGTTAACGTATTTAGGAGGCGAGCGCGTCGTGCAAAACTACAACGTCATGGGTGTGGCAAAAGCATCGTTAGAAGCGAGCGTGAAATATTTAGCGAACGACTTAGGGAAATACGGCATTCGCGTCAACGCCATTTCCGCAGGTCCAATTCGCACGTTATCTGCGAAAGGTGTCGGCGATTTTAACTCGATTTTAAAAGAAATTGAAGAGCGTGCACCACTACGTCGCACAACGACACAAGAAGAAGTTGGCGACACAGCCTTATTTTTATTTAGCGACTTATCGCGCGGCGTGACTGGAGAAATTATCCACGTCGACTCTGGCTACCATATTTTAGCGCGCTAATTTGAAAGCTGTTTGGCATTTGCCGAACAGCTTTTTTCAGTAAAGGTAACATGTTGTTACTGTTTTAAAGTGTTTGTTACATTTTTTAGATTTTGTTCTTCGTTTTGGCTCTTCACCAAAAGTTGTACTTGATTTTTTAACACACTCTACCGATGCTTGTGAGGAAGAAGCAGTAAACCAATGATTTCTGTACATTTTTGTTCAAGAAAGCGTATCACTTGTCAAGTACATGTTGTGGTGATGAACCTTCGTTTTTCCATATTTCTTTATTTTTATAACTGATTAAACCGCTTATGATATAACATAATGCAGATGTATAAAATGCAGAGGTAATACCGTACGTATCCGCTATAAAACTTAATAGTAATGTAGACACTCCAAATGTAATCGTGCTGATTACTCCTTGAACCGCAAACACATTAGGTAGTAAATGTGGCTCTGTATTTTTTTGCAGAATTGTTTGTAGGGATACGAATCTAAATTGTTCTGTTATCCCATATATCATAGACCAAAATAAAGATAACCATGCGTATTGTTCATTTCCAAATAGAAAAGTTACAGTTGCTATAATAAATGGAGTGGATAGTACAATCGTTTGCTGGCTAGCTTCGATGAATTTATTAAATTTTATGATTAAAAACCCACCTATAACCATTCCACCGAAGAAAATAGAATTAATATACCCCCACCATTCCTCTCCTAAATGCAATTGCTCTTTGACGTATACATAAAGTATTGCTGAAATCCAAACACCATTCCCGACTCCCTCAAACAAAGTCATAAAACTTATAGATTTGGAATGTTGATTTGTGAATGTATATTTCCATCCTATGCTCATAGATGATGGAACTTTCTTTGTACCTTTTCGATTAACATTTTCTCGCTTACTTGTTTCTTCTATGTTGAGAAGGAACATAAAAAAGCATGAAATCATGTAAAGTAACAAAGTCATGTTGATCAAAAAAGCTGGAGATAGAAAGGCTATGATTAAACTACCAATAGGCCATGCGCTTAGCTTGATAAATTGATCTAACGTGTTTAACATACTGTTTGCTTTTAAAATTTCTTCCCTCTTAACTAGTAAAGGGATTAACGAGCTTTTAATAGGGTTACTTATCCCATCAAAAAAACTAATGCATAATACAACCGTGTAAATGAGCCAAACATTACTTACTATATTCATGTTTATATAAATACATAAAATCATTAATAATATTGTTTTAAACATTTGCCCATAAGCTAATATAATCTTCAATTTAAATTTTTCGAAAAAAATAGGAGCAATTATCCCACTAATAGAAAGCGACAATGTAACTAAAAATGTAACGAATGCTGTAGCCATGCTTTTTGATGTTAGATGGTAAAGATACGTGATTAATGAAACGATATAAAAGACATCTCCAAAATTAGCAAAAGATTGACCTATCCAAAAGAAATGAAACATCTTATTTCTCATTGAATTTCCTCTTTTCTATATATTTTTTGTAATCATGTTCTATTGCTTATTATGAATTCACATTGTTTGACACCTCTAAATTCATATTTTCAGAAATAAAAAAACTTTCTTTTTTGTTTTTTTTTTTTGCTAATATTCAAATATGATGGTTTTGTTAAAATTTATATTAGAGAAGGAGGTGTTTATATAATCCAATTTTACCTTATTTTATATTTTTTTCAAATGAATCGAAATTAAAGTCGTAGTCACTGGGAAGCTAATTTCATTTTTAAAGGTGATGATAAGATGTAAAAAGAAGTAGCATATTGGAAGACTTTTAGTGAGTGGAAAATCTTTTCGAGTATTTTTTAATATTAGGAGGTTTATAAATGACTGAAAAACATGTTCGTAATATTAAACGTTATGTTGATCATTATTTGAAAGGGAATGCTCAAATGTCTGTGGTTGTTCAACCACTTAGAATGCAAATTCATTTAGACAAGTAAAAATTTTTATTACAAGTTACAATAGAAAGGGGAACATCTCCTTTCTATTGTATTCAGTCAAAGGGGAGTTTTTACAATGATACAATCGCGCGCAAAGGTTACTTTTCCTTTTTTAAGTAAATCACATATCATTAACAATATCGACATTTTAAGTAATTATGTTGAACAGGAACATAATAAACGTTTATCTACAGACGTCACTTTAAAGGAAATGTATTTTGAATCCATAAATTATCTACAAGATGTCCCAGTTCCTTATTCCAATGAAAGAATTTATGTTACCTACTACGATAGAATGTTACAAGATAAATTACTAGAGCTAGGTATGATCGATAAAGAAGACTTGAAAGACGAAAAGCATATTTATTCTTTTGAGGAGCAGCAGATTATTAGTGATAGGATTGAAAAAGCTCTCAAATTGATACAAATATTGCATAAAGACTTATATGATCTAATTCATGTTCTTATAGGAACGTTTTTAATTTTAAAAAAAGATCTGTTTGGTGGAGGATCGGTTTCAAATGTTATGGGGCTAGTATGGTTAAATCCTCAACCAAATTGGTCGATTATAGAGTATGCTGAAGCAATTTATCACGAATTTATTCATCAAAGCATTTTCTTAGATGATATGATTAACTGCATGTTTCCGAATGCAAACGATTGTGCTGAGGAAAGTGCACTTGTGACCTCAACTATTTTAAGAATGAAAAGACCATTGGATAGGGCATACCATGCCGCCGGTGTTGCTATAGGAATTATGCATCTGTACCATCTATTTAATGACTATAAAAATTCTATGAAATATATGGATGACCTAAGGAAGACTGTTGGGGAAATTGAGGAAAGGACGAAATTTTTAGGAGAACAAGGTTTGAAAACATTGAAAATTATGCGTTCATTCATCGATAATCCGAACTTTGATGACATTTCATTTTCTTTAAGTAATTAAAACTTATGAGATTCCGAAGCAATGAAGCATTAGATATGAATGCCCCTCTCCTTTTGCGCATATAGTAGTCGTAAAAAGGAGGGGTGTGGGAATGAAAAAGCATGTGGAAAACGCACCGTTGTTGTATATCGTTCAGCCGAATTTAGGGCCGAAAACGTGCTATATGCAACAGACGTTTCGGACAAAAAAAGAAAAGCCGTCGTATCCACCGCCATCGTTTGCAAACTTTCGCGACATGGATACGATCGAGCGCATTGAGTTTTTAGCGACGCTGCCAAATGAGCTTCGGCCGGTGACGTGCGAATTAAAAACGAAAAATCGAACGTATGAAGGGATTATTCAAAAATGTGATAGTAAAAAAGTGTTTTTTACATTCAGCGGGGAGGAAAAGACGATTACGATCCCGCTAGAACATATCGTATCCGTATCGCTTATTGGCAAATCGTAACGTACAAACGTTCAAGCTGCTCGGCTGTGTTTGCGAATGAAAACGTCGTTTCTGCCCGTTTTCGTCCTTCGCGAGCAAGTGCGAGCGCTTTTTCTTTATTGCAAAGCAATTCATTAATCGCGTTGGCGAACGCTTTCGGTGATGAGTAGTCGTCAATGACGATTCCGTTGACGTCCTGCTCAATGATTTCACCATTTCCCCCACGATTTGTCGTAATGATCGGCACGCCAGCAGCCATCGCTTCGTAATGGACGCGAGCGAGCGGCTCATGCCATTGCGAGCTACAGACGAACAGATCGCCCATCGCCAATATGCGCGGGATGTGTTCGGAAGGGATGTAGTTTGTAAATAAAATGCGGTCTTTGTAAGAGTGAGCGAGCTTGTGCAGGAAGTGCACGTAACCGTTCGGGCGGTTGTCGCTAAACCATTTTCCTCCGACGATGACGAGTTTCGCACGCGGATGGTCGGCTAGCACGTCATTCATGCTTTCTATTAATACGTGCACCCCTTTTGCTCGACTTAATCGGCCGATAAATAAAATGACGTCATCTCCTTCCAAACGAAAGCGTTGGCGCATGTCGGCGCGCACTTGTTTTCCTTCCTCCGTCCATGGTGGTGTGTACGGTGTAATGTCAACGCCAGAGTAGACGACTTGAACGAGATCGTCCGGCACATCGTATCGGTTCGTGATGGTGCGTTTCATGTACGCGCTGACGGTTGTGATGAGATCCACTTCAGCCAGCACGCGTTCAGCTACGTCACGTTTCATTTTTAGCGGCGAAAACATATCGTTATGCAAGCTCGTGACGAAGCGGCTTGCGTGGGCCACTTGTTTGTACTGTAAAACGTTTGCTGGGCGGTTAAACACATGAACGACGTCAAACGTTCGTTTGCTTAATTCGTTTGCGACATCGTGTTCGTACCGTTCGTTTGGCACGCGTACGTATTCGATGCCGTGACGCCGTTCGTATGTGGGAAGCGACGGGTCTGTAATCGAAAAAATCGTAAGATCATGTTTAGCGGCAAGAAATGGGGCGATGCCATCAATCATCAGTTGAATGGCTCCACCTTTCACCGCTGGGGACGGCAGCTTTTCTGTACAAATGAATGCGATGCGCATTATGACCCCCCGTAAAGCGAGCGAATGTATTGGACTTCATGACGCAATCCTTCTTGCAATGGCGTCGCTGGATTGTATGAAAGCAGGCGTTCGGCTTTTGAAATGTCCGCCCACGTATGTTTCGGCTCGCCGATCGCTTTATTCATATATTGTTTGTTTGCTCGTTTTCCGATCATCTCTTCGAGCATAGCGATGACGTCGTTTAGCGAAGCTCGTTCTTTCCCGCCGATATTGAACGTTTCCCCGATCGCTTTTTCGTTGCCAAGGACGGCGAGCGTGCCGTTGACACAGTCGGAAATGTACGTAAAATCGCGCGTTTGTGTGCCGTCTCCGAAAATCGTGATTGGCTCATCAAACAACATTTGGCGAATGAAGCGATGAAAGGCCATATCTGGCCGTTGGCGCGGACCGTACACCGTAAAGTAGCGCAAAATGGTCGTCGGCACATGAAACTCCGAATGATATACGCGGCATAAATGTTCCCCAGCTAATTTCGTAATGCCGTATGGCGAAAGAGGGGTCGGGGTCATATGTTCGGCGACGCGCCCGTCTTTTTCACCGTAAACGGACGATGTGGACGTATAAATGAACTGTTTTGGTCGATGTTGTTTGCACGCCTCAAGCAAACGTTGCGTCGCTACGATGTTGTTTGTCGTGTACAAATCAAACGTCGTTCCCCAGCTTGTGCGTACGCCCGGCATGCCAGCAAAATGATAAATGACATCGACTTGTTTCATGATGTCAACGAGTGGCAACGATAAAAGATCGCCTTCGATCCATGTAAAACGGTTGTGTTTTTTTAACATGTCGATCGTTTTTTCTTTCCATCGTTTTGGCGTCGGACCGGTGAAACAGTCGATGCCGATGACGTGATGGTGCTGTAACAACGCTTCGCATACGTGCGAACCGATAAAGCCAGCCGCCCCTGTGACAAGTATATTCATCCGCGCCCCACCCCCACATAGGTCAGTCCTGCTTGAATGATGTCGTTGCGCGGTAAGCTATTTCGCCCGTCGACGACGACGTTTCCGCTCATCGTTTGTCTCACTTGTTCCCAGTTTAACTGTTTATACGCATCCCAATCGGTCGCAACGATGACCGCATCCGCTTGTTGGAGCGCTTCATCGATCGTTTTTGTTTGCTTGATGTCCATGCCGTTTGGGAGGACGGCTTTTGGGTCGTGTGCCACGACATGAGCGCCAAGGTTGTGCAATGCTTTGATGAGAGATACGGCAGGCGACTCGCGAATATCGTCTGTATTCGGTTTAAAGGCGATGCCAAGGACGGCTATACGTTTATCGGAAAGCGTGCCTAACGTCCGCTTTATTTTTTGAACGTACCAATAAAACTGTGTGTCGTTAATCGTTTTTGTTGCTTCTATCATGTACGGGCGCACCGCTTTTTCATACGCCATTTGTTGTAGGGCGGCGACATCTTTCGGGAAACAAGATCCGCCATATCCGATGCCTGCTTGTAAAAAGTGTGGGCCGATTCGTCCATCAAGTCCGATGCCTTTCGCGACGTGAGCGACATCGACGTCGTACGCTTCGCAAAGGCGCGCCATTTCGTTTATGAACGAAATTTTCATCGCTAAAAAGGCGTTGGCGGCGTATTTAATCATTTCCGCACCGCTTAAACTTGTCACGACGTATGGGGCATGAATACGTGCGTATAACGTCTGCATAACAGAAAGGGAACGATCATCATCGTCACGTAAACCGACGACGATCCGGTCGGGATAGAGGGAATCGAAAATGGCTGACCCTTCCCGTAAAAATTCGGGGTTAGAGACGACGCGTACGTTTTTTCCTTCTTTTGTTAGCCGCTCGTATATGCGTTCGTTCGTGCCGATCGGAACGGTGCTTTTTATGACGAGCGTTTGTTGGTCGTGTAAATGAGGAAGAAGCGCAGCGACGGCACGGTTGACGTATGACACGTCCGATTTTCCGTTGTTGTCGGGCGGTGTGCCGACGCAAATAAATATGACATCGGCTTCGTGTATATGTTTTTGTCCGTCACGATGGAAAAAAAGCCGACTTTTATGGTCGGTGAGCAGCTCGGCTAAACCAGGTTCATAAATAGGAACGTCTCCACGTGTTAAGGCGGCAATTTTTTGTTCATTTTCATCTACGCAATGGACGGTATGACCAAGTTTAGCAATTACTGCAGCTGTCGTTAGTCCAACATAGCCAGCGCCGATAATTAAAACGTTCATATGTTCACTTCCTTTATTCGTCGTCCTCTTCTTTTTCATTTGTTCCGATTGTCATTGTTGTTTGTTCAGCCGCTGCGACGAGAGCATCGGAAGGAAACTCGATCGCTACAATATTGCGGCAATGAATCGTTATCGTTTCACCACCATGTTCGTAAAAGCGGTCGATGTGGAGCGTCACTTCATTTGTCATTTTGTTTACTGCAGCGAGCTGGGCGTGATAATACGTTTGATTGTTCGTATGCACGTGCAGCTCTGTTCCTTCGGCAAGGGAAAGCAATGTCGAGCATATGTCGTTTATTTGTTTTCTTTTTGCTAAAAAGTCTTTGCTGAAAAAAATGCGATACATTCGTTCCACTCCTTTCTTCGTCTATCTCATTGCATTATATGTACGGAAAGGAAAAGGGGAATGGGCGGTTTGCCGACATTTTTTCATCGTATGTCACATACAGTAGAGCGAGGAGGCGAGAAAGATGGATGCGTTTCACTTTTTTCTTTTATGTATTGCTTCGTTTCGCTTGACGCGCCTCATTGTATATGACCGCATTACGTCGTTTTTGCGCGCGCCATTTCATGATGAAGTTGAACAAGATGGAGAAACGTATATCGTCATAAAAGGAACGGGAATACGGAAATGGATCGGAGAACTGTTAAGCTGTCATTGGTGTACAGGGGTATGGTGCGCAGCGGCGTTGTACGTTGGCGTGATGTTCGCCCCGTACATTGTCATGCCGTTTGTGTGGATATTAGCGATTGCGGGAGGTGCTTCGCTCATCGAAATCGTTGTCCAACAATGGAGCAAATAAAAAAGCGGGCGGATGCCTGCTTATTTGTTGATCACGATATGATTGAAAGATGATACCCCTTGTTTCAGCTGGCGGAAATAAACGAACGCTTCTACAACGATCGTATGGAATACGCGCAATTCGAAAGAGGAAAAGCGCAGTTGTTCGTTCGGTAACAGCGTCGTTTGCTCGGTCGGTTTGAGCCAATATTCTCCGTCTTTCACTTTTTGCCGCCAATCGTCGATCGCAAACGTCCAACCGCCTTCTTCTTGCAGTTGTCGAAAGGAAAATTTTCCACTTAATTGCGCATGCTCGGGAGGGCGGAGGCGAAGGCAAATGATCGGGTCATTTAGCGGCGTATTGCCGCTATTTTCGATGATGAAATCGCCGATCACCGTCACATGTTCGTCTTTTTCTTCAGGAATCATCGTCGCGTACGCAAAATAGGCGTGGGCGCGCTCTTTCTTTTCCTCTTTTTTTCGCTTTTTTTCTTGTTCGAGCGCCACTTCGTAAAACAGAAGCTGTTGTTCGAGTTTTTCGATCGTTTGTTCACATTCATCCATTTGTTCAAGCTGTTTTTGCAAATAATGATTGCGCAATTGCTCGCGTTTTAGTTCGGTTTCAGCAAGCTGCAAAAGTTGTTTATATTTGGCCACTTCCGAGCGATAATGAATAACTTTTTGTTGCAGTTGAATATGTTGGTTGTTCATCTCCTCCCCCCTATAAGCATTCTGGGCATCCTTGCCAACCATTTGGAGTCATGTGACTTGGTTGAACGATAAGCATCGAGACCAACATTCTTTTCGTCATTTTATGCCATCCTCTCTTTTTGTTGTTTCAATATTCATTTTATTTTATCATATGTCATATATACCAAAATAAAGGTCAACAACCCAATGACTAAAGTCATGGGCTTGTAAGCCCCATGTTGACCAGACCAAGGCTTGAAACAGAGCCTACGTTATAGATGTCATGACACGTTCGGGTGCTTCTCCAGCCCATTCCTCTGTCGTGCAAGATTAAACAAGCGTGGTGGGTAGCGCTAGTGTCTTGCACATAACAAGCATCTATAACATGGTCGAGGAGAATATGACCTGCTTTATGCAGAGGAAAGGGGAGAACCCTATGGTTTTTGTGTTAGACACAAACAAACGTCC